>NZ_KB898898.1:0-133835 GCF_000377925.1 Thioalkalivibrio sp. AKL12 | reverse complement strand
ATCAGTGTTTCCCTAGGTGTGGAGTCTCACGAGGTTGTCCTCGGGTAGGCCGAGGATGCTGATGGGTGGTTGTTGGTTCAGGCTACCGTGTGGACGGTGCCAGTTGTAGTCATGGATCCATCGGGGAAGATGGTTTTTGCGTTCCTTTGACGTGGCGTAGGTGAAGGCATAGGCCCACTCGCGCAAGGCGGTCTGGATGAAGCGCTCGGCCTTGCCGTTGGTTCGGGGCGTGTAGGGCCGGGTGCGACGGTGGCGGATCCCCAGTCGTCGGCAGGCCTGACTGAACGCCCGGGCGTGATAGCAGGGCCCGTTGTCGGTCAGCACCCGCCGGATGGTGATGCCCAGGGTCGCGTAGTAGCGCACGGCCGCTTCCAGGTGGGCGATCGCATCCCGGGCCCGCTCGGCGGGATGGATCTCGCTGAAGGCGATGCGCGAGCGATCGTCGATCGCGACATGCACGTACTCATAGCCCACACCGATGGAGTCCTTGGCCCGGACCCCGGTCCTCCGGTGCCCGGGATGGCGGAAGCGGGCCAGCTTCTTGATGTCGAGGTGCAACAGGTCGCCGGGATGCTCGTGCTCGTAACGCCGCGGCGGCTCGACCGGCTCCAACGCCGCCAGGCGGTTCAGCCCCTCGCGCCGCAGGATGCGGCTGACGCTGGCGCGCGAGACACCCACGAACCGGGCGATCCGATCCATGGTCCAGCGTTGCCGGCGCAGGGCCACAACTTGACGCTGACACCTACGCGGCGTTCGACGCGGCTGACGCCGAGGCCGGGAAGAACGATCCAGGAGGCCGGCAGGGCCCGCCTCCTGGAACCGTTGCACCCAGCGGCGCACGACTTTCGGGTCCACGTCACAGGCGCGGGCCGTGGCTCGAATGCTCCAGCCTCGATCCACGACACAACGGACCATCCGCTCTCGACCGCGCGGTCCAAACAAGGCATTTTGGTGAAGGTTCACGGGGCGTCCTCCTTGGAATGGCTAAGTCGGCAAACTCAGCATCCTTCGGAGTCGCCCCGTGGACAACCTATTGAGAGATCACACCTAGGTGTACTGGTGAGCGGCGCGCGCGAGGTCGCTGGCCACGCGCTGGCGCAGGTCGGCGGGCGCCAGCACCTCGACGCCCGGGCCGTGGCGCAGGATCTCCTGGACCAGCTCGGTCGGGTCGGCGTAGGGAATACGGAGGCGATACGCGTCGCCCTCGTATTCGCCGATCTGCTCCGGGTGCCAGATCTCGTCGGCGACCCAGCGGGCATGTTCCGGGGTGAAGCGCAGCACGGCCCATTCCTGTGCGGGACCGGTGAAGATGCCAAAGGCGTCCCCGGTATGAGCATCCAGGGTCGCCTCGTCGATGGAGCGGTAGGCAGACTCCACCGGCTGCGCCGAGCGGATGCGCTCCAGGGCGAAGGTGCGCAGGTCCCGGGCCTGCTCGCACCAGGCGATCAGGTACCAGTTGTCGCGGTAGTAGAGCAGGCGCTGCGGGTGCACGACGCGACAACTCGCGGCGTCCCGGGCACGGCCGTGATACTCGATCTCGACGGGGTGCTCGTCCAGGGTCGCAGCGGCCACGGCCTGAAAGCTTTCGCCGCGGCTGCCGCGCTGGGCCAGCGGCTGGATGTGGATGCGGCGGCGCACGGTGTCCGGCTGGTGCCCGCCGCTGGCGAGCAGCTCGCGGATGCGGCCCTTCAGCGGCCCCAGCGTGGGCGCCAGCAACCCGGGCTGCACGTCCTCCAGGAGTTGCTCCATGGTCAGCAGCGCCAGCAGCTCGGATTCGTTGAACCACAGCCCCGGCAGCTCGAACGCCGGGGCATCCTGCGCGTAGCGGTAGCCATTGGCCTGGGCATCGTATTCGATGGGCGCCTGCATGAAGTCGCGCATGTATTCGAGGTCGCGCTTGACGGTCGCGCGCGAGACCTCGAGACGCTCCATCAGGTCCGCCAGCGAGGGTGGCCGCCGCCCCTGCAACAATCGGTGCAGGTGAAAGATGCGCTCGGCGCGGTTCACGGGCGGGCCAGAGATCGATGCATGCCCGGGGACGCTACCCATTCGCCCGGGCACCCGCAAGCGACGCGCCGGGGCGCCGGATGCCCGCCGGGTCGCTTGCGGCGCTTGCGGGCGACCGTCCCGGTGGTCAGTGGAGGCGCCGGCTGACGCGGATGATCTCCTCGTCGGAGGCGAGGATCTCGCGCTGGAAGCCATGGCGTTGGGCGAGCGCGAGCATGCCGCCGTTGTGGCGCAGCACCTCGCCAAACAGTTCGCGCAGGCCGGCGTTGCGGGCCGAGTCGATGACGGCCTCCATCAGGAGGCTGCCCACGCCGCGGCCCTGCCAGGCGTCACTGATGACCACGGCGAACTCCGCGCTCTCGCCGTCGGGTTCGGTGGTGTAGCGGGCGACGCCGACCTGCACCTCCCGGCCCGTGTGGTGGTCGACCGCGATAAAGGCCATCTCGCGGTCGTAGTCGATCTGGGTGAAGCGCACGAGCATCTCGGGCGTGAGTTCGTCCATCGAGCGCATGAACCGGAGATAGCGGGACTTCTCCGACAGACTGCGCACGAATTCCTGCTCGATGGCAGCGTCCTCGGGCCGGATCGGCCGGAGCTCGAGTTCATGGCCGTCGCGGGTGGTGACCTTCCGGGCCATGTGGCCGGGATAGGGGTGGATGGCCATGTGCGCGTAGTCACGGCCGTCGTGCGCGGGATCGGCCAGTTCGATGCGGGCGTCCACGGCCATCACGCCGTTCTCGCCGGCCTGCAGGGGGTTGATATCCAGCGCGGCGAGTTCAGGCAGCTCGCAGGCCATCTCCGAGACCCGGAGCAGGACCTGTTCCACCGCGCCCTCGCGCACCGGGGGCGCGCCGCGAAAGGTGCCAAGGGTGCGCGCCGCGCGAGTCTGCGCCATCAGGCGCCGGGCCAGCGAGGGGTTCAGCGGCGGCAGGGCGACGGCCTGGTCGCCGATGACCTCCACCGCGGTCCCGCCCAGTCCGAAGGCGATTACCGGGCCGAACACCGGGTCGCGCGAGATCCCCACCAGCAGTTCGCGAACATGCCCGACCTCGGCCATGCGTTCCACGCTGACGCCTTCAACCTCGACCTCCGGGAATTGCTCGTGGATCTGGTCGAGCATCTCCTGGGCCTGCTGGCGCACGGCCTGCACGCTGCGCAGGTTGAGTCGTACACCGCCGAAGTCGCTCTTGTGGGTGAGGTCGGGCGCACTGATCTTGAGCGCGACCGGGAAGCCCAGGGTTTCGGCGGCCAGCATCGCGTCGGCCGGGTCGTGGGCGAGGATGCTGGGACTGCAGGGGATGTGGAAGGCGGCCAGCACGGCCCGGGACTCGCGCATGCTCAGGACCCTGCGGCCCTGGCTACGTGCGTGTTGCAGGATCAGGCGCGCGCCCTCGATATCCGCGGGCTGGTCATCGCTGCGGGGTCCGGGGACCTGCAGCAGCATGCGCTGGTTGCGTCGGTGTTCGATCAGCCAGGCGAAGGTCTCGACCGCGCCTTCGGGTGTGCGGAACTGGGGGATCCCTTCCGCGTCGAAGCGATTCCGTGCGCGGGCCACCAGCGGGTCGCCCATCCAGCAGGCCAGCACCGGCTTGTGGCTTTTGCGGGCCTGTTCGATCACGGCCTCGGCACAGGCGTCGGGGTCGGTCATGGCCTGCGGGGTGAGCAGGACGCTCGCCATGTGAACCCCGGGGTCCGCGAGCACGATGCGCAGGGCTTCGCCATAGCGTTCGGGGGTGGCGTCGCCGAGGATGTCCACCGGGTTGCCATGCGACCAGTGGGCGGGCAGCAGGGCGTTGAGCGCCTCCAGTGTGCCGTCGGTCAGCGTGGCCAGGTTCAGGCCGAGGTCGGCGGCCCGGTCCACGGCCATCACGCCGGGTCCGCCGCCGTTGGTGAGGATGGCGAGATCCTCGCCGCGCAGGCGCACGCCGCTGGCCAGTGTCTGGGCTGCGGAAAACCACTGCGACACGCGCTCCACCCGGACCACGCCGGCGCGCTGCAGGGCCGCGTCGAACACCGCATCGGAGCCCATCATCGCCCCGGTATGGGTGGCGGCCGCCTGGGCGGTGGCCGCATGGCGAGCGGACTTGAGGACTACCACGGGCTTCATGCGCGCGGCGGCGCGCAAGCCCGACAGAAAGCGCCGCGTGTGGCGGATGCCCTCGACGTACAGCAGGATGCCCTGGGTCTCGGGGTCCACCGCGAGGTAGTCCAGCAGCTCGCCGAAGTCGACGTCTGCGGCGTCGCCGGTCGAGGCCACGCTGGAAAACCCGATGCCGGTGGGCTCCGCCCAGTCCAGGACGGCGGTGATCAGCGCCCCGGAGCTGGAGATCAGCCCGAGCTTGCCGGGCAGCGCCTGGTTGTGGCTGAAGGTCGCGTTGAGCCCGATGCCCGGGCGCATGATGCCCAGGCAGTTGGGGCCGATCAGGCGCATGCGGTAACGCTGCGCGATCTCGACGCATTCCTGCTGCAGGCGTTCGCCCTCTCGGCCGGCTTCGGCGAAGCCGGCCGAGAGGATGACGGCGCCGCGCAGGCCCGCCTCGCCACAGTTGCGCAGGATGCCGGGGACGGCCCGAGCCGGGGTGGCGATCAGCGCCAGGTCCACCATGTGCTCGCCGGGTTTCAGCTCGGGCACGCAGTGCAGGCCCTGTACCTCGGCGTATTTGGGATTTACCGGGAGCAGGGTGCGCTTGAAGCCGGCCGCCAGGAGGTTGGCCAGCACCGTGCGGCCGACGCTGCCCTCGCGTTCGGATGCGCCGAACACGGCGACACCGCGCGGATTGAACAGCTTGTCCAGGATATGGGTTCCCATGCATGCTCTCGGTTATGACGTGCCAAGTGTCTTCATAACATGAATCTAGCGTTCTTCTCGCCGGACGCCGGCCTTGAGCACGACAATGGTCCCGGCCACCCGGAATGTCCGGAGCGGCTGAGCGCAATCCGTGACCAGCTGGTGGCCAGCGGGCTGGATCCGTGGGTCCTGCATCGCGAGGCGTTCCCGGCGACGCGGGCGGACCTGCGCCGGGTTCACACACGCGACTTTATCGACACCATCCAGCAGCACGTCCCGGAAGGGGGGCGGGTGATGCTGGATGGCGACACGGCCCTGTCGCCGGGGAGTCGCGAGGCCGCGTTGCTGGCGGCCGGCGCGGGCATTGGCGCGGTGGACTGGGTTATGGGGGCGGCGAACCGGCGGGCCTTCTGCGCGGTGCGGCCGCCGGGGCACCACGCCCGTGCCGACCGGGCGGCCGGGTTCTGCCTGTTCAACAACGTGGTGATTGCCGCCCGCCATGCACAGGAGCGCCATGGTGTGGGGCGCATCGCCATCGTCGACTTCGACGTGCACCATGGCGACGGCACCGAGTCCCTGGTGGCGGGTGATGACGCCATCCTGTTCGCTTCCGCCTTCGAGCATCCGGCTTATCCCGGGTCGGGCATCCCGCCGCTGGCCGACAACTGCCTGAATGTCCCGGCACCCGGCGGATCGTCGGGGGAGCAGTGGCGCGACGCGGTGGCTGGGGCCTGGTTCGATGCGCTGGACGCCTTTGCCCCGGAACTCGTGCTGATCTCCGCCGGATTCGATGCCCATCGCGAGGACGAGCTCTCGCGCCTGTTGCTGGCCGAGGATGACTACGCCTGGATCACTCGTGAGCTGGTGGCCCTGGCCGAGCGTCACGCCGATGGGCGCGTGGTCTCCATGCTGGAGGGTGGCTACGCCCTGAGCGCCCTGGGACGCAGTGTGGTGGCGCATATGCGTGTCCTTGGTCCGTTCTGAGCAGGCCCGCGCACACTTCTGACCCGTAGCGGGGCGAGGGGCGGGGCCATCGGCACGCGAGTCCCTGCCTCGGTGACTTCGGGTGAACGATGCGCCCGGCGCGGTTCATCGGAATCAGTGAAGTGGTGGGTGCTTCCGAAACATCAGGTGGAGGACATGCCCCTTGGCCGCGTTGCGAGTCTTTTTCGTGGGGCGGGGGGCTCCTGCTGGGCCTTGTGCACAGGTGACTCGCCGCTGGCGGTTGCGCTGTGGGTCGGCTGGTCGGCCGGAGTGCGGGCGGCAATGGCGCTTTTCAGGGTTTGCAGCGTTAACTCTGGATCGGTTTGCCATTGGGGGTGCCTGGGCGTCCGGGCGTGGCTGCGGCGCCCTGCGCTGGACGGTAATGCCTTCGAGGCAGGCCTCCAGGATCAGGTTCCGGATGGTTTCGTGGACGGTGTCGCGGCTATGCGGGCCGCAGCAATCGGTCGGGGCAATGATGCCCGAGTCCAGCAGATCCCGGAGTTCCTGCCCGCGCCACTCGGCCACGACCCGGCGGGAGTGATCGTCGATGATCCGCAGCGAGGGGTCGGGGTTTTCAAGCCATGCGTCGAGGGTGAACATGTTAACTCCTTGCAAACGAGAACGATTCGCATTTATGTTCCTCGAAGGGGAGGCTGGAGTCAAGCAATGAATCGCAGTTTTTGCGGCAAGATGCGGATCCTGTGATCGCTCCGCGTCTCCCGGGCTTCTTTTGGAGCTATGGGATGGTGTTCGATCAGGGGTGGTCGAGCCGCACGAGCAGGCGTCGGGCATTGTCCGCCAGTGGCGGTGAGCGATGGACCGCCCCCAGGCCTGCGCAAGTGGGTGAGCGCTCGCCTTTCATGAGGATGACGGCCCCGGTATCCAGCGTCACCGGCGGATGCCCCCCGAGAACGCCCTCGTTGTCGCCACAACGCAGCCGGTCCCGGTTCACGTAGCGATCGTCTGCATATTCGGTCCCGGGTCCGGTGTAGCTGCAGACCATCCGCAGGACGTTGTTGTCGACATGGAACATCGGACACGGTTGACCGTGCAGAACCTCGAGCTGGATGCGAACGCTGAGCGCGTGGGCGGCCACCGCGAAGTTGTGTGCCAGCCGCTCGAGGTCGTATGCCAGACGGTGGACCCTGAACGGGGACAGGGCGGTGTGCTCCAGAAGCCGTTCACGCACTTGGTCTGGCCGGCAGCAGGTGTTCAGGACCATGTCGCTTTCACTTGCGGCTAGTGCGCGGGCCTGCTCCTGCAACGGTGCATTCATGCACCGCCGCCATATGAGGGCATTCACATCGTTGCGGTGAATGCCCTTGAGCTCGGCAGCCCGGTCAACAAAGCGGTGCCGCGAACGCGCCGCGGCTGGTGGCGAGGTTTGAGTAGCCGTCATGCGGGAACGTCCGACCGAGTGTCGCTGGCGGCCGGGGCTTCCGCCTCGCGCTCCGCGGCCTCGGGCCCCAGGTGCCAGACCGGGAAGGGGTCCGCGTAGCTCAGCCAGCGTTCTGGACCGGCTGTCATCTCGTCGTCCGTCAGGAGACATGCGTCGAGACGCTTGCGCATCGCATCCGCGTCCATGTGGATGCCGATCAGCACGATTTCCTGGCGCCGGTCGCCGAAATGTTCATCCCAGACGGGAGCGATTGCGGTTGCCCACCAGTCTTCGTCGGTCGGACGCTTTTCGGGGGGTACGGAGGCCCACCAGAACCCCGCGGCGTGGTGAGTCAGCGCGCCGCCAGCCTGAGACAGGGTGCCGACCCAGTCGGGGCGCGAGGCCAGCCAGAACCAGCCCTTGCTGCGGATGATGCCGGGCCACTCCTCGTGCAGGAGGGCGAAGAAGCGCTCCGGGTGGAACGGCCGATTGACGCGGTAAACGATGCTGGAGATGCCGTATTCCTCGGTCTCCGGGGTATGTCCACCCATCATTTCCTGGGCCCAGCCGGCGGCCTGGGAGGCGCGGTCGAAATCGAAACGCCCGGTGCCCAGCAGTTGCTGCGGCGATACCTTGCCGTGGGTGGTCTCGATGACCTTGGCTTCGCGGTTTAGGGCGCGCACCACACCGCGCACGGTATCCACCTGATCCGCCGAGGCACGGTCCATCTTGTTGAGGATGATTACGTCCGCGAACTCGATCTGGTCCACCAGCAGGTCGACCACCGTACGTTCGTCGTCTTCACCCAGGGACTCGCCGCGCTCGCCCAGGAAGTCGCTGGAGGCGTAATCCTGCAACAGCGCGCCGGCGTCCACGACCGTCACCATGGTGTCCAGACGCGCCACGTCGTCCAGGCACTGGCCATCCTCGTCGCGGAAGGCAAAGGTGGCGGCCACCGGCATGGGTTCGGAGATGCCGGTGGACTCGATCACGAGGTGATCGTACTGGCCGGATTCGGCGAGACGGCGAACCTCGACCAGGAGGTCGTCGCGCAACGTGCAGCAGATACAGCCGTTGGTCATCTCGACCATGCGGGCGTCGGTGCGGGTAACCGCATCCTGACCGCCACGGATCATGGCGCTATCGATATTCACCTCGCTCATGTCGTTGACGATCACGGCGACGCGCAGGCCTGCCTGATTGTGCAGGATATTGTTTAGCAGGGTGGTCTTGCCGGCTCCGAGAAAGCCGGAAAGGACGGTAACGGGCAGACGTTTCATGGTGCCTCCTGATATTCGGTTGCGGGCAGTGTTCGGGGCTATCGGCTGTAGACGTGTTCGGTCTTTTCCTGGCGTTCCTTGACCTCGATGCAGAGGGTCGCCGTCGGGCGTGCCAGCAGGCGGGGCAGACCGATCGGTTCGCCGCTTACCTCGCAGTAGCCGTAATCGCCGGTTTCGACGCGGAACAGGGCCGCATCGATCTTTCGGAGTAGGCGGCCTTCGCGCTCCTGCACCCGCATCGACAGAAGACGCGACTCCTCCATTGCCGCCCGGTCGAGCTCGTCCGGGGTGCGTTCGTTGTCGCGCAGTCCGTCCCGGGCGCCCTCCATGTCGGCCAGGATCTCCTCGCGCATGTCGAGCAGGCGCTCGCGGAAGTACGCAAGCTGGGCCTCGTTCATGTAGGCCTCGTCAGGCATGGCCAGCAGTTCGTCACGGGTCATGGGGTTCCGTCGGTTGCGCGTGGGATGTTATACCATAACGTTTCGATTGAGCCCCGACAACACGGATCGGCCACCGTCCTGTGATGGGGTCGACCCGCCTGCAACAAGGTGTCTTATGTCCTCTAAATGTGTGTCTCCGGTCTCGCCGGATAGGGAAACCTCCGCGCCGGATCCGCTACCGGATATTGCCGCGTCGGCTGCTACGCACGCCTCCGCGCTCGACTGGGTGGGTATGGAAGACATCACCCTTCCGCTGTATCTGACCGGCCAGCCAGTGATCGCCCGGGCTAGCGCGGGAGTGAGCCTCGACGACGCGGGCGCGCGCGGCATCCATATGTCACGGCTCTACGGGGCCCTGCGACAGCTGGAGTCTCGTGAGCTGGACCTTGCGCGGCTGTGTGGCGTGCTCGAGGCGTTTCTGGCTTCGCACGATGGCCTGTCCAGCGTGGCCGAGGTTCGTCTGGCCGGGGAGCTGCCGCTGGAACGGCCGGCCCTGGTCAGTGCCGCCGCGGGCTGGAAGCGCTACCCGTTCAGGATCGCTGCACGCAGCGAGTCCGGGGCGGTGTCCCTGGAACTGGAGGTTCAGGTGGGCTATTCCTCCACCTGTCCCTGCTCCGCCGCCCTGGCGCGGCAGGCGATCCAGGAACAGTTCGACCGTGACTTCACGCGAGCGGCTGTGGATGCGGCAACCGTGCGCGAATGGCTGGGCCGGGCCGAGGGGATTGTCGCGACCCCCCACAGCCAGCGCAGCGAGGCAACCGTCACGGTCGGTCTGGAACCGCTGGTATCAACGCTGCCCCTGCCCGATCTGATTGATCGCGTGGAACAGGCGCTGGGCACCGCCCTGCAAACGGCGGTAAAGCGCGTCGACGAGAAGGCCTTCGCGCTCGCCAACGGCCGCAACCTGATGTTCTGCGAAGACGCCGTACGGCGCCTGGACAGCGCCCTGCGCCCGGAGTACTCCGCCCGCGGCTATCGCGTCCAGGTCCGCCACCGCGAGAGTCTGCATGCACACGATGCCGTCGCGCGGGTCGTGCGTCTGCCGTCAGCGGAACGCTGAAGCAGCCAGTCGGACCGTGGACCGCCACAAGGCGGTGGGGTTGGTCAGGCATCTGCCACGTCGCTTTTCGGCAAGTGTGTGGACACGTAAAAAAGCCGCCGGATACGCAATCCGGCGGCAATGCTTACGGAGGTTGGAGAGACCAAAGGCAGGAAGTCACCTTTCGTCCTGGCGACACACAGCTGTCCGGGCTGCGCATCTAAATGAGAATCATACGCACTTGCGGTGCATTGTCAAACGGACTGAGGCCTGTTCGGGCCCAGGGTGACGATGGCGTAGCCCGTGCTACGGCCCGGACGGCACTGACTGCGGGGTGCCTGCCGCGTCGGGCAGGCTGCGATGCCGGTCGGCCATCGGCTCGGCCGCGATCAGGTAATCCGCCCCGTGCCGGAGGCCCTCCTTGCTTCGGGCCAGCGGCAGGGCGGTTTCCCGCAGCGCCTCGATCTTCTGGTGCATGGCCTTTGCCAGGCTATCGTCATTGAAGTGCGACAGCTGGCGCAGGCACAGGTCGAGCTGGCCGTTGACGAAGCGCTCGCGGTAGTGAATCGGGAAATAGCGGACATCCAGAACTCGGAAGCCGGCGATCCCGAGATGGCGCATGACCCAGGACGAAGGGTATTCGCGATAGGGGCGGTTCCCCGCGAGCAGCAGGCAGGCATCCCGCAGGCGACCGATTTCGCGCACGATGCGGTCGGACTCGGTCTTGGGTTCGGTCATTACATAGGGTTCCACGCCGACGAGATACAGCCGCTCGCCCACGTGGGGTCGCAGCCGGTGCAGTGCGCGGTCCTGCCAGTAGGGGGCGAAGCCTTCGATCGCGCCGATGAAGTAGTCGAGCAGGACGGTATCGAAGCGTTCACCAAACAGCAGCTGCTCCGACATCCAGTTGCCGACCATGATGCGGTCCTGGCGGCGACGGGCCGTGCCCGCTGCCTTCTTCACGGTCGTCGCCATCTGATTGGAGGCAGTTACGGCCGTCCAGCGCTCGGTGTCCAGGCCGCATATCCATTCGACCGACTTCCGCCCGGTTCCGGCATCCAGAAAACTGCCCCAGGGACGCTCACCCTGGAGCTTCTCGATCGCCTGGAAGATCGGCGAATCCGCTGCCTTGGCGGTCGATGAAGTCGTGTGGGAGCTTTTCTTGTGCGTAGTTTTGAGAGGCATTTTTCAACTCCTGGGTCGGCCCTCGAATTGAATAGGCCGAGGGCCGTCAGTTCAGCGCCAGATCGCGACCATGCGGGCGACGAGAGCGAGTACGACGTTCACCAGTACGAGTACCGGGGCGAAGGGCTGGTCCAGCGGGAGGCTTAGACTCCAGGCGATCAGGAATCCTGCCAGGGCGAGCGACTGCGCCCACAGGAAGTGGCCGCGAAGGTCGCGCGCCAGATGGGCGGCGCCCCAGGCTGGGAGCAGCAGGCTGGCTAGCGCGGCTGGCAGGCCCAGGACCATGCTGCCGAGCACGATCGCCGCCACCAGCCAGGCAATCTCCGTCAGGCGCAGCCATGCTGCCGGGGCGCGCTTGGCGGGCACGTCGGGGGCGAGCTGAGCATGGCGCCATACCTTCAGCAAGCCGGGTACTAACATGAGACTGGCGAGTGCCAGTGCCGCAACAGCCCAGAGTTCCTGCGGTCCCGCGAAGTACAGCTGACCCTCGGCCCAGGCCGCGGCGGCGAGGCTGGCCTGCGAGAAATTGGCCGCGAGCAACGTGACCGCGGCCAGTCCGGCTAGGAAAACGGCAAGCGGTAGACGCTCGCGGTCCGGAGTGCGTTGCAGCAGCGCCATTACGCCAGCGCCTAGGGCCAGTGCCACGGGCAGTACCGGCCAGTGCAGCACGGAGGCCAGGACCCCGCCGGCCGCCGCCCATTGGCCAAGTGCCAGTGCCTGCCAGACTGAGCCGCGCAGGAACAGCCCGGCTCCGGCCAGCGCGAGTACAGCCGTGACCAGCAGCCCGGCGACGAACGGAACGAGCAGGAGGTCACCCAGCATCGAAGTAGCCCTCTAGTGGGTGGTTCTCCACGCCGATGGCTCGCAGGAAGTCATCATCGTGGCTGGTCATGACCAGTGTCGCGTTGGCTGGAAGTGCGGCGATCAGGTCGACGGCGTCACCCCGCACCTCGGCGTCAAGGTGGTTGGCCGGCTCGTCCAGCAGGACCAAGCGCTCACGTGACGGTTGTGCGCTGCCGCTGTGCAACGCGGCGGCGAGACGCAGGAGTTGCCACTGACCGCCGCTCAGGCGGTCGAGCCGGCGATCGAGCAGTGCCTGTATGCGGGGTTGATCCGGAGTATTTGCCCCCATCGCCCGGAACCAGTCGTGTCCGGACAAGGGCCAAGGCTGTCGCCGGGGATGGTCCTGTCCCAGCAAGCTGACATCAACATTGGGTGCGAGGTGCAGCCGGCCGCCATGCACCCGTGCCTGGCCCGTAACGGCCTTCAGTAGCAGGGATTTGCCAACGCCATTGGGGCCGGTCAAGGCCCAGCGCGCACCATTGGGTATATCAACTGACAATGGCCCCAGCACCGGACGATCAAATCCGAGCCGGGCGGACTGCACGCTCAGGATGGCAGGGGTGGCGTTCGGCGGCATGTGGGCTCGACAGAGTTGGGAAGGCGCAAATGATAACGGACCCGGAAAGTGACTTTCCGGGTCCGAACCTTCAGCAGGCTTGTGCCGGCAGGTTACCGCTGGGGCAGGCTTTGCGCCCAGGTGGTCATCAGATCCAGATAACCCTCCAGCGCCGAATCGGCGCGCGGATCCAGCGGCACGGCATGGGTGGGCCAGCCGAGATTGCGCTCCAGGAACTCGGCGCCGCGCGGCGGCTGGAATTCGGCGTACAGGACGGTGCCCTCGGTGCCTTCGAGATCACTGACCAGGCTGCGCAGGTGGCGCGCGGTCGGCGGGATGCCCGGGGCGGGTTCGAGGTAGCCGACGATCTCCACCGGCAGCCATTCTTCCAGGTAGTCGAGATCCTCGTGATACACCACGATGCGCTGATCCGGTTCTACCTGTTCGGCCAGGGCCTCGGCATGTTCGCGCAGGCGTTCGGCGGTACGTTCGGCGCGCTCCATGAAGGTGTCGGCTTGGTCGGGGCGGAGCTCGCCCATGCGCGCGCCCAGGGCTAGAGCGAGTTCGGCCATACGCAAAGGATCGGCGTTGAAGTGCGGGTTACCCTCTTCATGCACGTGGCCCATGTTCGGTCCGTCCATGGTGATGGAGCGGCGCAGTTCGATCATGTCCGCCGATCGGAAGTGCCCCGGTTGGCCGGAGTTGATGGCGCGGTTGCTGGCGCCACGCTGGGCGGCCGGCAGCCAGCCTTCCTCCAGGCCGGCGCCGATCTCGAGCAGCATGTCGGCCCGGCGCAGGGCGGCCATGAAGCTGGGGCGGGCGTCGAGGTAATGGGCATCGCGGTCCGGCGGTGCGAGCACGCGGACCTCGGCCTCGTCGCCGCCAATCTCGCGGGCCAGGGCGCCCAGGGTGGAGGTGGTGGCGACGATGTTCAGTCCGGCGGCGGCCTGCGACGGCAGCAGGATGAGGGTAAGCGCCACCACCGAGGCAACAGCGGCGAGCGTACGGGTGATACGGGTGCGAGTCTTGCTAAAAAACATGCGGGACTCCTGGTGATAACGGGATACGGATGGGGTCGGCAGGGCATCAACGGTCCTGCCGACCCTGAACAAGGCAATACGGATCAGAAGCGGTGGGCGCCGTGGGCGCCGAGGGCCACGTTCAGCTGCAGCATGAACTCCAGGCCGCGGTCGCGATGGCCATCGTCATCGATGAAGTCGTTCTGCGACAGCTGCGCCCGGAGGAACACCGGCTCCACCGGGCGGAAGGTCACCTGGGCGGAGTGGCGATAGGAGGTGCCGAAGGACTCGCCGTCGCCGCGGCCGACGTCGTTGGTCAGACCCAGGGCTTCGGCGCGCAGGCCGGCCTCCCAGCGCGGTGCGAAGCCGTAGACGCCCTGGACGTAGATACCGTCCTGCTTGTTCTTGAATGACTGTTCGTTACGGACGAAGCCTACCGGTCCGTTGCCATCGGCTTCGAAATTCACGTCGCGGCGGTCGACGTCGATCTCGCGGTAGAAGTACTCGCCCTGCAGGCGCCAGTCGCCATGGCCGTAGGCGCGGCCGGCACTGTATTTGTAGACCGCATCCAGACCGGCGAACCAGGCGCTGCCGTCCCAGTCCTCGAAGCGCGTCGAGTGCTCGTCGGTCACCTGATAGCTGCGGGCGTAGCCACCGGAGACGCCGAACTGCGCGGCGTGGTCCGGACCGAGATCCGGCCCGATCTTGGCAAAGGCGGTGACCAGACGCGGCCCGGAGCGGTCGCGCAGGATGCGCTCTGTACCGCCCTCTGCCGACTGGCTGCCCTCGTAGTTGGCGATGCCGCTGGTTTCGCCCTGCAGTAGTTCCACCCCTAGTTGGGTGTAGGTTTCGGTAGGGGCGAGCCAGGTGGCCTGTACGCCGGTTTCCTGCAGGCCGTGGTCCCCGAACAGGTACTCGTTGACCAAGGGGCGGTCGACGAAGTCCCAGTCGTGCCCGTGGCGGCTGTTGATGTAGCCGATGTCGGACAGGAATTTACCGGCCTTGACCTGGAAACCGCCGGGCAGGGCACGGGTGGTCAGGTAGGCCTCCTCGACCTCGATATCGCTGTCGTCAAAGCCCAGAATCAGGACGCCGTCGAACAGGTCGCCCAGTTGCGCGTTCAGTGCGAGCTCGGAATGTCCCATGTTGAAGCCGTCGTCGAAGCCATGATCGTGGTCATGGCCATGGTCATGACCGTGGTCGTGGCCATCGCTGAAGCCGGCGGGCGAATCGTTACCGTGCGAAAGCTCGTTGTAGTAGACGCCCTCGAGAATCAGGGACACATCCAGGCCCCAGGAAGAGTTGTCGTCACCGGCGGTCCATTGCGCCGCAGCGGCTCCGGGGGCGGCGAGGGTCAGGGCGGTCAGGCCGGCGAGGACCGGGCGGGAGTACGGAGTGCGAGGCATTTTGGGCTCCTGGTTGCGCGGCAGTCTGCTGTTCTGGGCAGTGCCAATCAACGGAAATGGACTGTTATAGCGTAACGAAACGCTAATAAACGTTATACAATAACAATTCGCGATTCAACCCTAATCTTGCGGGCCGGTGCGGTGCCGGTCAGTCGCGTGGAAGGCCAGCGAGGGCGAAGGCGTTGCGCCAGGGTTCCAGCTTCTCGGTCAGGCTGAGGCGGGCGTTGGCGGGGCTGGTGGAGGGCAGGCGCAGGGCCTCGACGCCCAGGGCGCGGGTCTCGCGGATGCGCCGCGCGCTTTCGGCGCCGTTGTGGATGATCACGCGCAGGTCCGGGGCCTCGCGGGTCAGCCGGGCGAGATCGTTGGGGACCGGGGCGCGGATGGCGCTGTCCAGACTCCCCTCGCGCGAGCAGGCGCCGTACACGTCCCAGAGGCCCACGCCGTGGTCGAGCAGGCGCTCGATGCGCTCGGGGTAATCCATTTCCGGGAAGGGCTCGCCGAGGATCTGCCCGACAATCGGCCAGAACTGGTTGCGCGGGTGGGCGTAGTAGGCCTGGGCCTCCAGCGAAGCGACGCCGGGAAAGCTGCCCAGCACGATCAGGCGGGTGTCCGCACGAAGGATGGGCGGGAACGCCTCAAGGGTCGGTGCGACGTGTGTCACGGGAGGGCGGGTCGAGAGGGCCAAGCGCAGATAAAGGCGTCAGGCGCGGTCCTGCTGACCCCGGCGGCAGTCCCCGCACTGGCCATGCAGCTCCACCATGCGCGAGTCGATGGCGAAGTCCTGGGCCTCGGCCTCGTGCTCCAGCGCCTGGCTGGCCGGCTCCGGGGTGTGGAACTCGGTGATCTGGCCGCAGCCGTCGCAGATCATCAGGGCCGACTCGTGGCGCTCGCCGGGGTGCGAGCAGGCGACGAAGCCGTTGAGGCTCTCGATACGGTGGATCAGGCCCTGCTCGAGCAGAAAGGCCAGGGTGCGGTACACGGTTGGCGGCTTGATGCTGTGATCATCGGAGGACAGCGCGTGGATCAGGTCGTACGCCTTGATGACGCCCTCGGTGCGCAGGATCTGCTCCAGGATGCGCCGGCGCTGCTCGGTCAGGCGTGCACCACGGGTGGCGCAGACGCGTTCGGCGTCGGCCAGGGCCTGTTCGATGTCCGGCGTCTTGGTCTCGGCGGCGGCAGTCATGCGCCTAGGATAGCCCAAACGATCACGGTGCCCGTAACCGCCTCGCTGATCAGGCGGGTTCGGCGGCGCGGGTGGTTTCGGTGTCGGGCTCGGTTGGATGGGTCGCCTCGGGGCGCGCGAAGACCTCGGCGGACCACCGGGCGCGTTCGGCGGCCGGCTCGATGTCGCGGGCGACCATGTGTGCATCCACCGCGAGGATGCGGTGGTCCAGGCCTTCGCCGTTGGCAATCTGGATGGCGAGCCCGGGCCGGGCGTTGAGTTCCAGGATCAGCGGCCCGCGGTCGGCATCGATCACCACGTCCACCCCCAGGTAGCCGAGCTCGCTCAGCTCAAAGCAGCCGGCGGCCAGTTCCATCAGCTGGTCCCAACCGGGGATTTGCAGACCGACAATGCTCTTTTCGCTGTCGGGGTGCTCGCGGCAGGGCCGGTTGTAGCGCACGCCACCGATGGTGCGGCCGGAGCCGAGGTCAATGCCCGTCCCCACGGCACCCTGGTGGAGGTTGGCCTTGCCGTCGGAGTCATGGGTCGGCAGGCGCATCATCGCCATCACCGGGTAGCCGCGATAGACCACGGTGCGGATATCCGGCACGCCCTGGTGCGAGACCTCATCGAAGATCGAGGAGAAGCGCACCCGCTGCTCGATCATTGCGGCGTCCGGTTGGCCACCCAGGCTGTACATGCCCGAGAGGACGTTGGCGATGTGATCGTCCAGTTCGCTCAGCTCCATGGCGCGGCCACCAGCCCGGCGTGGCCGATCGCCGCGCCAGCCGTCGATCACCAGGATGCCGTCGCCGCCCGCGCCGTGGGCGGGCTTGATGACGAAGCCGTCTTCATAGTTCCGCAGCTGCTGCCGCACGTCGCGAATCTGGCGCAGGGTGCGCACGACGCCGTACAGGTCTGGCACCGAGAGTCCGGCATCCAGGGCGAGTTGCTTGGTCTGCAGCTTGTCGTCCACCCGCGGGTAGAAGCGCCGTCGGTTCCAGACGGAGATGTAGCGGGCATTGCGGGTGTTCATGCCGACAATGCCCTGCTCCTTCAACAGCTTGGGGCGCACGAAGCGCGGCAGCCAGGCGGGCATCAGTCGGTCCTCCGCATCGCGTCCTGGATGCGTCCGAAGCGGAACAGTTCGGTCAGGCGATAGCCGGTGTAGCGTCCCAGAAGCAGGGTCACGGCCAGCAGCACCAGCAGCAATTCCGGGAACAGGAATAGCAGGTGCTCCAGCTGGCGGTTGGCCATCAGCCCGTAGGCCGCGGCCGCGACGACCAGGCTGCCAATCCCCTGGGTGATGGCATCGGCGGGGCCGTGTTCTTCCCAGACCACTGACATGCGCTCGATGGTCATGGCGAGGATGACCATCGGGAACAGTGACAGCGCCAGGGCGCGCTCGAAGCCGAGCTGGTGCGACAAGATGCTGATGCCGAGCATGAGCATGATGACCACGCTGACGACCGCCGCCAGGCGCGGGACCAGTAGCAGTCTGAGGTGCTCGAGGTAGAAGCGCACCACGAGACCCAGCGACACGATCAGCGTGAACAGGATGATCCCGGCCATGAGCTGGGTCTCGCGGAAGGACAGCGCGATCAGCACCGGCATGAAGGTGCCGAAGGTCTGTACGCCGATCACGTTGCGCAGGAAGACGATAATCATCGCGCCCAGTGGCACCATCAAAAGCACCCGATAGGTGTTCTGCGTGCCCAGCGGCAGGTTCAGGGTGGAGAAATCGAGGAAACGACTGTCCAGGGTGTCCCCGAAGCGCTGGATGGTCGCCAGGGCATCCTGCACCCCGCGCGCCACCGCAAAGCGGACCTCTGCGTTCTCGCCGTGCGTTATCTCCAGGAGTGGGGCGTCGCCGTGCGACCACACGACCACATCGGCGGGGTACTCGATCTCGCCGCTCTCCGGGTCGATGGGCACCCAGCGCCGCGTGTTGTGGACCTCCAGCCAGGTCTGCGGCTCGATGTCGCGGCGCCCGTCGACCAGGCGCAGGGCGGTCACCTGCCGGGCCGGGATGCGTGCGGTGGCCAGCAGCTCGATCAGGGTCTCGGCCCGGCGGGTTCGATTGTCGGTGCTCTCGATGAACACGGCCGCATTTGAAGCGGGTGCGGCGTTGGCGAGGTCGTTTACCAGCACCGAGGCAAAACTCTGGATATCCGATGAGCGCCCGCGGACGTCGTCGATCAGCGCCTCGGCCGCCGAACGGAAGGGTTCGGCCCAGTCGGGCACGGCCACCGGCCCCGGGTAGTCGGCCTCGGAGCGGTCGTTTCCGTCACGGTAGAGCGTGGCGCGATAGTAGAGTACTTGCTCGCCGCGTGGCTGGCGTGTGGTCCACTGCGCCAGACGATCCTCCGTCTGGGTGATGGTGTTCAGGCCGTAGCCACGGGATACGAAGCCTTCGTCCAGGATGGAGAAGTTCGGCAAGCGGTGAGGGATCCGAAGCTGCACCGTGGTGGCCTCGCCGGTGGCCTGGAAGCGCACGCGGGCCTCCACCTGCCAGGTCTCGGCGGTGGCGTCCGGCTGCAGGGGCATCCCCAGCGCGCTGACCTTGTAGGCGAAGACCCCGAGTCCGATCGCGCTCAGCAGCACGATCAGGATCGGCAGGTGGAAACGCTTCACTGGTCATCCGTCGCGCAGTCGGGCGCGCGCAGGTGCTCCGCGCCGGAATCCACCAGGATGTGCCCGGCCATGTGGCTGCGCCCGATCAGGGCCTGGTATTTCAGGGCCGTGCGGTCGATCAGGCTGGTGTCGGCGCTCAGGAGCTGGTCGCCGATACAGAACTCCATGCGCACCACCGGGCGTTCCTGCGAGTCTCCGCTGTGCCTGCGAATGCGCACGATGCGCTCGATCGGCCGCTCCAGGGTGATGCGCGCGTCCTCATCGTCCGGGTCGATGATCTCGAAGCGGATCCAGTCCTCGCCGTCCTTCTCGAAGCGTTCCTTGTTTAGCGCGTTCAAGGAGGAGGAGGTTGCACCGGTATCCATGCGCGCCTCCAGCACGACGTCTTCCTCGGCGATGCGGACGTTCTCCACTACACCCAGGATGGCCATGGCCCCCCCCGACTCCTGGGCCCCTGCGGATTGCGTCAGGAAGGCCAGGACGAGCAGCATGGTCGGCAGGATGGATTGGGTTAAGCTGGAACGACGGGCGGCTGGAGCAGTCACGCAGTTTCCTGAAGGTTACAAAACACTGAAGTGTAGCTGATCACGCTTGTTACCCCGTGTTAAGGGGTTCACAAAGCCTAGGGAAGCACTAGATCAGTGTGGCCCTGGGAGTTCAGGAGTTGCCATGAGCTGGGTAGTCGATCTCGCCGATCTGACCATGAACGATGTCGCCCGGGTGGGTGGCAAGAATGCCTCGCTGGGCGAGCTGCTGGGGCAGCTCGGTGCCGCCGGGGTGCGCGTGCCGGGCGGTTTTGCCACGACTGCGGACGCCTATCGGGCATTGCTGGCGAAGGACGGGCTGGACGAGCAGATCAAAGCACGCCTGGCGGATCTGGATATCGACGATATCGAGGCCCTGCGCGCGGCCGGGCGCGAGGTGCGTGGCTGGGTCGAGCAGGCCGAACTGCCGGGCGAGCTGGAGGAGGCGGTGCGCGAGCACTACGCGCAGCTGGGCGATGACGTGCCGGTGGCCGTGCGCTCCTCGGCTACCGCCGAGGATCTGCCCGAGGCCTCGTTTGCCGGGCAGCAGGAGACCTTCCTCAACGTGCGCGGCATTGATGCCCTGCTGCAGCGGCTGCGCGAGTGCTTCGCCAGTCTCTACAACGACCGCGCCATCGCCTACCGCGTGCACAACGGCTTCGCCCATGACGAGGTCGCGCTGTCGGCCGGCATCCAGCGCATGGTGCGTTCCGACGTCGGCGCCAGTGGCGTGATCTTTACCCTGGATACCGAGAGCGGCTTCCGCGATGCGGTGTTCATCACCGGGGCCTGGGGCTTGGGCGAGACGGTCGTGCAGGGTGCCGTTAACCCCGACGAGTATCAGGTCTACAAGCCGGCGCTGGCGGCCGGAAAACGCGCCATCATCGGCCGTGCCCTGGGCACCAAGGCCGTGCGCATGGTGCTCACGGAGGACGGTACCCGCACCGAGGACACCCCGACGGACCTGCGCCACCGCTTCTGCCTCTCGGATGCCGATGCCGAGCAGCTGGGCCGCTATGCGGTTGCCATCGAGCAGCACTACGGACGGCCGATGGACATCGAATGGGCGCAGGATGGCGAGACCGGCGAGCTGTTCATCGTGCAGGCGAGGCCGGAGACGGTGGAAAGCCGGGTCGAGCTGGGTGCGGGCGAGCGCTACGAACTGGCGCCGCACGACGCCGAGCCGGTGGTGACCGGCCGTGCAATCGGCTCGAAGGTGGGGGCCGGTATCGTGCGCGTGCTGGATTCGCCGGATGCGATGCACACCATGGAAGAGGGCGACATTCTGGTCGCGGACATGACCGACCCCGACTGGGAGCCGGTAATGAAGCGCTCCGCTGCGATCGTGACCAACCGCGGCGGACGTACCTGCCACGCGGCGATCATTGCCCGCGAGATGGGCATACCGGCGGTGGTCGGTTGCGGTAACGCAACCGAGGTGCTGAGCGACGGGATGGAGGCGACGGTCTCCTGTGCGGAGGGCGACGACGGGCATGTGTACCCCGGCAGGCTCGACTACGCGGTCAAGAAGACCGAGATCGGCGAACTGCCGGAGCTGCCAGTCAAGCTGATGCTGAATGTGGCCAACCCCGGGCGGGCCTACGCCTTCTCGCAGCTGCCACACGCGGGGATCGGTCTGGCGCGGCTGGAGTTCATCATCAACGGCACCATCGGCGTGCACCCGCTGGCGCTGCTGGACTATGCCGAGGACCCGAATCGCCTGGAGCCCGAGGTGCAGGAGCGTATCGCCGAGCACCTGCGTGGCTTTGATGATGGTCCGCGCGAGTTCTTCGTGCGCAAGCTGTCCGAGGGTATCGCGACGCTGGCGGCCGCCTTCGCGCCGGAACCGGTGATCGTGCGCCTGTCCGACTTCAAGTCCAACGAGTACGCCCATCTGATCGGTGGTGCTGGCTACGAGCCGCACGAAGAGAACCCCATGCTCGGCTTTCGCGGGGCCTCGCGCTATCGCTCGGAGAGTTTCCGTCCGGCGTTCGCGATGGAGTGCGAGGCGTTGCGCCGGGTCCGCGACGAGATGGGCCTGGACAACGTGCAGATCATGGTCCCGTTCGTGCGCACCCTCGTCGAGGCCGAGGACGTGATCCGGGTGCTGGGCGAGGAGGGCCTGCGCCGCGGCGAACACGGTCTGAAGATCGTGATGATGTGCGAGATCCCGTCGAATGCCCTGCTGGCGGCGCGCTTCCTCGAGCACTTTGACGGCTTCTCCATCGGCTCCAACGACCTGACCCAGTTGACCCTGGGGGTCGACCGCGACTCCGGGCTGGTGGCCGATTCCTTCGACGAACGCAACGATGCGGTGAAGGCGCTCTTGAGCATGGCGATCCGTGCTGCCCGTCGCGCCGACAAGTACGTCGGGATCTGCGGGCAGGCCCCTTCCGACTATCCGGAGCTGGCGGTCTGGCTGATGAACGAGGGCATCGATTCGCTGTCGCTGAACCCCGATTCGCTGTTGTCCACCTGGGAGCAGCTGGCCAAGGTCGGGGGGCCGGATGATGGCTGATTCCGTCGCCCAGTGCCCGCAGGTCTACCTGGTCTCGGATGGCACCGGGATCACCGCAGAGACCCTGGCGCGCTCGCTGTTCACCCAGTTTCCGGATGTCGACCCCGCCTGGCACCGGTTGCCCTTCGTGCAGACGCCCGGGCGCCTGGCCGCCGTGTTCGCCCGGGTCGAGGCCGGGCCGCAGCCCGCCCTGGTGGTGGCCACCTTGGCCAATGCCGATCTGCGGGCCGATCTTCGCCAGAGCCCGGTGCCGGTGATCGACGTCTTCGGCGAGCAGCTCGAGCGGCTGGAGAATCTGCTGGGAGCGACGGCGCAGTCGGTCTCCGGGCGTGCCCACGGCATGGGTGACGTCAGCCGCTATGACCGGCGCATCGAAGCGCTCAACTACACCCTGGCGCACGACGATGGGTTGGCCGTGCAGGACCTGTCGGTGGCCGACGTAGTGTTGCTGGGTGCCTCGCGTTCCGGCAAGACGCCGACCAGCCTCTATCTGGCCATGAACTACGGGCTGTTCGCGGCGAACTACCCGCTGGTCCCGGAGGACCTGCGCCAGGGCGACATCCCGCACATGCCGGAAGGGTTGCGCGGCCTGGGTGGGCGCCTGGTGGGGCTGACGATCACCCCGCAGCGGCTCGCCCAGATCCGCGAGGGCCGCCGGCCCGACAGCCGCTATGCCAGCCTGGCCCAGTGCCGGGCCGAGTGTGCGGCGATCCAGGAGTTCCTCGATAGCTGGCAGATCCCGCATCTGGACGTGACCGAGCTGTCGATCGAGGAAATCGCGACTCGCGTACGCGACTGCATGGATACCCGCCGCGGCGTTTGAGCAGTGTCTCCCTGGGAGACACTGCTCAAACGCTCGTCCGCGTTGGCGCCCACGGAGCGCGTTGCGGCTCGTTTATGTAGCTTGCCTACACTTCACTTGCCGCGCCTTGTCACCGAACAAAATCGAGTCGAGCGCGTACGGGCGACTGGATCCGCGTCTCCCTCGCTTGGCATCCCGCCGGGCTTGCCGGAGAATGGGCGCGGTTAACTCGCTGCATCGCAAGGAGTCTGCATGCCCGCCACCGGAACCGGACAAGAGATCGCCATCTTCCTCGTTGGCGTTGTCTTCGGGATTTATATCATCCTGTTGATTTTGAGGACGATCTTCGGCCTGGTGCGGGCCGATTACTACAACCCGATCTCGCAGACCATCGTGATGCTGACCGACCCGCCGCTGCGGGTGTTGCGTCCTGTGATCCCCTCGATCGGGCGGGTGGATCTGGCCGCGATCGTGCTGATGATCGTGCTCAAGTTCATCGAAATCTGGCTACGCGTGCTGATTGTGGGTGTGGATGCCGGGGTCGGGATTATCCTGGCCGTGGCAATCCGGGAATTGCTGACCACGGTGATCTGGGTCTTCATCATCGCGCTTATTGCCGAGGTGGTGATGAGCTGGCTTCAGGCGGGGGGTGGTTCCGCCAATAACCCCATCATGCGGCTGGCGGGAGCGGTGAACCGCCCCATCCTCGGCCCTCTGCGCCGGGCCTTGCCGAATACCGGCGCGATCGATTTTTCGCCAATGATCGCCCTGGTCGGGCTTTATATCTTGCTGATTATCGTGCGCTCTTTTTGAGGTGGATCGACGCCCGGGCGAAATGCGCGGGGCGGCCTTGCCAGTTCGGGTGCAAAACGGGCTAGACTCGGGACGAGGGGCCCCTGCGGCAATGCCGCCGCCAGGTCCCCGTTTCTCAAACGGAACAGGAGTCAGTCATGGCAAGAGTGCATCGGGTCATCACCGGCTTTCTCGTCGCATTGGCGGCGGTTGCTCTCGGAAGCTCGATCGCATCCGCCAACGAGGCGGAATTCGACAATTACGTCGTCTACTACAACGTGATCAACACCACCTTCCTGTCCCCGGAGGTCGCGCGGGCCTATGACGTGCGGCGCAGTTCCAACCGGGCCATGGTCAACATCAGCGTGATGGAGCGGGGCGACAACGGCTTGCAGGCGGTCTCCGCGGAAGTCAGTGGTTCGGCCACCAACATGAATGACCAGATGCGCAGTCTGCGCTTCCGCGAGATTCAGGACGGTGATGCCATCTATCACCTCTCCGAGGTGACGGTGCGTGGCGGGGAAACGCTCGAGTTCCAGATCGACATTGCCCCGGCGGACGGCGACCGCACGCTGCCGATCCGTTTCACCCGCGACTTTTACGCCGACTGAGCCCCGCCGCGGGGCCTGCGAACGATGCCCCGCTCGTTCGGGCGGGGCATCACAGCACCAGGCCTAGCAGCATCCATGCGCCGTACAGTGCGACCCCGCCGCCGGCGATCCGGCGGACCCAGGGGCGGCGCACGAAGGCCGCCAGGCGCGCGGCGAACACCCCCATCAGCAGCAGATTCGGCAGCGTCCCCAGGGCGAAGGCCCCCATCAGGGCGGCCCCTTCCAGCGCGCCGCCGGCACTGAGCGACCAGGCCAGCACGCTGTACACCAGGCCGCAGGGCAGCCAGCCCCACAGCCCGCCAACCATCAGCGCCTGACCGGCATGGCGCACTGGCAGGAAACGCCGGCCCAGCGGCTCGATGCGGCGCCACAGTACGCCACCGGCCTGTTCCAGGCGGGCCAGGACCGGCCACCAGCCCCCGAGATAGAGCCCGAGCAGGATCAGGAAGACGGCGGCGATGCCCTGGAGGATTGCCTGCCCGGCGGGCATGCCGCCGAGCAGGCTGGCCCCCAGCCATCCCGCCAGCGCGCCGGCGACCACGTAACTCGCCATGCGCCCGAGATTGTAGGCCAGCAGGAGGTCGAGCCCGGGTCCGCGGCGGCCGTGGCCCATGGAGATCGCGCCTACGATGCCGCCGCACATCCCCAGGCAGTGCACGCCACCGAGGATGCCCACGGCCAGGGCCGCCAGCAGGGTACCCGGATCACTCATCAGAAAGCGCCTCGGTCAGCGAGGGTCGGCCGCATCGCCCAGGGAAACACTGCTTCATGTATACGCTCGCGCTCGAGTCGCTTTTGCGTGCGAACAAGGCGCGGTGACCGCCGTGCAGTCATTCTGCACAAGGGAACCGCAACGCTGTGCGCGCGCAAAAGCGGCCGAGCCCCTGCATTGAATGGTTTGTGGGGTTGGCACCCCAGGTTCCCCGATACGGCGTTGCGCCGCTTGCGGGTAGAACGACTACCCGCCGCACGACGCGCCTTGTCTCGAAGAACCTGGGGTGCCAACGCGAGCGTGTACATGAATCAGTGTTTCCCTAGGACCTCGTGCTTGGTACGGATGAAGGTCGCGTGCGGGATGTAGAGCAGGTCTGCCAGGTGCCGGATTACCGCTTCCTGGCGCTTGTTGAGGTCGCGGTTGGCCCAGGCGGCACGCCACAGGGCGCGCATGATGTCGGTCTTTTGCTCGGCATCAAAGGATGCGTTCACTTCGCGCACCATGGGGTGGATGGAGATCAGTTCGTCGCTGTCCTCCTGGGCGATCTCCAGCATCGCATCGGCGGTATCACTGTCCAGCCGGAACAGTTCGATCAGGCTGGCGCGCACGGATTCCAGTTCCTCGGCGTGCAGATCAAAGTCGGCCCGGCAGACCTCCATGATCAGCGCCGCCGCGGCGCGTTGCAGGCGCTCCTCGGGGGCGCCCTCGGGGCGGTCGCTGCGTTCGGCGCCCAGCAGGCGCTGCCAGTGGCTGCGTAGTTGTTCGATCAAGTCAGGATCTCCGTGGTCTTGCGCTGTGCGGTATGGTGCCCGAATGGAATCCGCCCGGCCCGAATCCCCCGATCTTCTCCTGCTCTCCGGCGGCATCGAGAGCAGCGCCTTGTTGGCGCAGGAGCATGCCGCCGGCCGCTTGTTGCGTGCCGTGTGGGTCGACTACGGCCAGCGCAATGCCGCGCGCGAATGGACCGCGGTGGAGCATCTGTCGGCGGTCTACGGTTGTGCCCCCATCGCGCTGGATCTCCAGTCCCTGCGCACGGCCTTCACCCGCCGCAACGACTGGGTCGGGCATGTGCCGCTGCCCCAGCGTAATCTGCTGGTGTTGGCCCTGGCGGTGAACCTTGCCGAGCATCACGGCGCGGCACGCATCCTGCTGGCGCTGAACCGCGAGGATCAGGGGCATGGTCCGGGTTCGCAACCGGGGTTTGTGCAGCAGGTCTCGGAGCTGGCCGCAGGTCTGGTGCCCGGCCTGCAGGTCGAGGCCCCGCTGATCGACCGGAGCAAAGCCGAGATCATTGCCGCCACCGACCCGCTGGGGATCGATTGGCGCCACACCTGGAGCTGCCTTCTGGCACAATCGCGCCAGTGCGGGCGTTGCCCGCAGTGTCAGGCCCGGCGTGCCGCGTTCGCCGCGGCCGGCATCCCCGACCCGACCGACTACCGCGAAGCCCCCCGATGACCGATCCCGCCATTCCCCGTCATGTCTCCGAGCGTCTGGAGATCGCCATCCTTACCGGCGAGACCCTGCAACTGAACTGGGTCGAGCCCAATTCCAGCCAGGCCTGGTGGGGCAAGGTGACCCCGCGCGAGGTGCGCGAGGTGGACGGGTGCCACTGGCTCGACGGGGAGTGCGAGGGACGTACGGTGCAGATCCGACTGGACTTGATCCGCAACCTGCCGACACCGGTCAAGTAGCAGCCGCCACGCCTCCCGGGTCGCTCAGGCCGGGCAACAGGTCCGCGAGCGATTCCAGCAGCTCGAAGTCCTCCGAGTGCATGGGTTCGCCGCGCTCGTCCGGGTAGCGCATCCCCCGCAGTTGGGCGATCCCTGCTCCGGCGGCGCTGGCCAGCGCCAGCAGGTTGTCGTCCACCAGCAGCGTACGTTCCGGAGCGTACGGTGCGACCCGCTGCAGGCGTTCCCAGAAGCTGCCGTCTTCCTTGGCGCAATCGAGGTCGTGGGCGGAGACAATGGTATCCAGGCGGTCGCCAATGCGGGTGAGGCGGTGCTTGAAGGCGTAGACCTGCGGGTGGGCGTTGGTGACCAGCACCCGCCGCCGCCCGGCCCTTTGCAGGGCACCCAGGACTTGATCGGCATGCGGTTTCAGGGCGATGTGGTGGGCCAGCTCGCGTTTCAGGCCGAGGATGTCCAGACCGGTAAAGCGGGTCCAGTGATCCACGCAGTACCACTCCAGCTTGCCGCGCACCCGCTGCATCTCGTCCTCCAGGCGGCGGCGCGCGCATTCCGGGTCGTCCGGTTGGCAGCGGATGTATTCCTGCGGGATCAGTTCACGCCAGAAGCGATTGTCGAAGTGCAGATCCAGCAGCGTCCCGTCCATGTCGAACAGCACAGTGTCGATGCGATCCCAGGCGATCGCGGCGCGGGCCGCGGGCGGGCGCGGATTTTTTTCGGGGTTTTGCAGGTCCACAGCTAACGGCTACACGAAAGAGGGTGACGACGATGGCCCCCATGGTACCCCAATCGCGGTTCCTTCCCGCGCCCCTGCTCCTTGCGCTGATGGCGCTGCCGCTGGCCGTGCAGGGAATGGACCCCGGCGACCCGGACTACGACCCGCTGGAGGACGACAGCCTGTGGGGCGAGACGGTCTCCCCGGACCAGACCCAGACCACCAGTCCGGAGCTGACCTTCCTGCTGGAGGAGCCGGACCGGACTCCGCATCACCACCAGAACCAGATCCGCATCACGCAGTCCTCGCTGGAGGATGGCTGGGCCGATCTGCGCCAGTGTCACAATGATGTGGCGGCCATTCGGCGCATGGTCATTGTGTACAATGAAGCCAGAATCGACGAGCTCCAGGTCGAGTCCACCCGCAACATCGAATCCGCGCGTGCCGAGGGCGATCGCGTGGACCTGCGCGGGGTGCAGCGGGATGCTGAGGTCTGCGTGACCGCGCGCATGAAGATCGTCGAGGACGAGGGGGACGGCGTCTATCGCCTGGAGAACGGCCCGTTCGTGCGCCGCTTCCTGGATGGCTACTTCCCGATGCGCGTCACCATGGCCGTGAGCTGGGGCGATCTTGACCTGCGTCTGGCGGAGACCGATCCGGCCGACCAGGAGGGGTTCGAGGTGGTCACCTCCGATCATGGCTTCATGTTCGACACCCTGTTCGAGGGCGAACTGCGTACTCTGGTGCGGCTACGCAACAGCCATTAGGGAAACGCTGACGCATTTACCCGCTCGCGCTGGACGTGTTTGCGTGCAACCAAGGTGCGGCGCTGCCGTGCAGTCCCTGTGCGGCAGGGGAGCCGCGGCGCCGTGCGCGCGAAAAGGCGGCGGACCCCTTAAGGTGCCAACGCGAGCGTGTACATTAAGCAGCGTTTTTCTACATGTCCCCCGGAGGGCGCATGAGCCGAGACAAGCCGGATGTCCAGGGGCGCCGTACGGTCGCCAGCAGCCGCCTGTTCGAGGTGGAGGAGCTGGATCTCGAATTCAGCAATGGTGCGCGCACCTGCTTCGAGCGTCTGGTCAGTCGCGGCCACGGGGCGGTGATCATCGCCCCGGTGCAGACCGACCGGACCGTCCTGTTGATCCGCGAGTATGCCGCCGGCACCCACCGCTACGAGCTGGGTCTGCCCAAGGGGCGGATGGAGGCGGGCGAGGACATCCTGACTGCCGCCAATCGCGAGATCATGGAGGAGGTCGGCCACGCCGGGCATCGCCTGACCCACCTGGGCGCGCTGACCGTGGCACCCGGCTACATGGCCCACCAGACCCATCTGGTGCTGGCCGAGGACCTGTATCCGCAGGCCGCGGAAGGCGACGAGCCGGAGGCGCTCGAGGTGGTCCCCTGGTCGCTGGACCGGCTGACCGAGCTGGTCGCCCGGGAAGATCTGACCGAGGCGCGCTCTATCGCCGCGCTGTACATGGTGCGCGATTACCTCGACGCCTGAGCGCAACCCTGCCAAGCTAGGCGGAACGTTCCGGGAAAACGGGAGTTACCCATGCATGCTCCGCCGAAGGATTCGGCTCTTACTGCCCTGATGCACGAGGTGGCTGCGCTGGCCGACCTGGCCGGCCATGCGATCCTCGAGCTCTACGAGACGCGCTTTGCGGTCACCGAAAAGGCCGATCACTCGCCGCTCACCGAGGCCGATCTGGCTGCCCACCGAATCCTTGCCAATGGGCTGGCCGACATCGACCCCGACTGGCCCGTGTTGTCGGAGGAGGGGCAGGACGTGCCTTTCGAGCGCCGTCGCCAGTGGCAGACCTACTGGTTGATCGATCCCCTCGACGGCACCCGCGAGTTCGTCAAGCGCAGCGGCGAATTTACCGTGAACGTTGCCCTGATCCACGACCACGAGCCGGTGCTGGGCGTCGTCTGGTGCCCGGTGCTCAAGCGCCTGTACGCCGGTCATCGCGATGGCGTGGCCATTCGCCGTGACGAGGATCAGCCCCCGCGGGAAATCGCAGTGGCGCGCGACCGTATTGGCACCGATCACCCATTGGTGGCGGGCAGCCGTTCGCACGGGGCGGAGCGACTCAAGGTCGCGCTGGACCGTCTGGGGCCCCACGACCTGGTCAGCATGGGCAGCTCGATGAAGCTGTGCCTGGTGGCCGAGGGAGCTGCCGACATCTATCCGCGTCTGGGGCCCACCAGCGAGTGGGATACCGGCGCGGCGCACGCCGTGGTCCGGGCCGCAGGCGGACGGGTGACGGATCTCCACGGGCAGGAGCTGCGTTACAACACGCGCGAAAGCCTGCTGAACCCCGAATTCCTGGTGTGCGCGGGCAACCCCGACGGCTGGTTGCGCCGCCTGGGGCTTCCCGACGCCTGAGTCCCCCGCTCCGTGTCAGGCGGCGCCGTTGGTCCGCGACGGGGCCACCGGCTCCGGCGTGATATCCCAGATCTGGTCGGCGTAGTCGCGCACCGTGCGGTCGATGGAGAAGTACCCCATGCGCGCGACATTCAGGATGGCTGCCTCGGCCCATGCGGTACGGTCGGCGTACAGGGCATCCGCCCGGTCGCAGGCCGCGGCGTAGGCTGGATAGTCGGCGATCACGAAGAACGGGTCCTCGTGGCGCAGGTAGCGCCCAAGGTCGCCATGGGTCCCCGGGTCGTCGCAGGTAAAGAACCCCGATTCGATCATCTCCACCGCGGCGGCCAGGTTGGGCTGCTGCGCCAGGATGGCCTCGGGGCTCGGGCCGTTGCGGCGATGCTCGACCACCTCGTCGGCAGTCATGCCGAAGATGAAGATGGACTCCTCGCCCACCGCGTCGCGGATCTCGATGTTGGCGCCGTCCAGCGTGCCGATGGTCAGGGCGCCGTTCAGTGCCAGTTTCATGTTGCCGGTGCCGGAGGCCTCGAAGCCGGCGGTGGAAATCTGTTCGGAGACATCGGCCGCCGGGATGATGATGCTGGCGGAACTGACCTCGTAGTTGGGGAAGAACACGCACTTCAGGCGGTCACCCACGGCCGGATCGTGGTTCACGATGTCGGCCACCTCGTTGATCACCTGGATGATGCCCTTGGCGCGGGCATAGCCGGGCGCCGCCTTGCCGCCGAACAGGACCACGCGCGGCGGGACGTCCTCGCCGGCGCGAATGCGCTGGTAGAGATCCACCACGTGCAGGAGCTTCAGCAATTGGCGCTTGTATTCGTGGATGCGCTTGATCTGCACGTCGAACATCACGTCCGGGTTCAACTCCACGCCGGTGCGCTCACGGACCAGGTCGGTCAGGCGCTGCTTGTTGGCGCGCTTCACGTCCATGAACGCCTTTTGCAGTTCGGGATCCTGGGCGTAGGGCTCCAGCGCGCGCAGACGGTCCAGGTTGTACTGCCAGTCGTTGCCGATGCGCTGGCCCAGCAGTTCGGTGAGCGCGGGGTTGGACTGGATCATCCACAGGCGCGGGGTCACGCCGTTGGTGACATTGACGAAGCGTTCCGGCCACAGGGCGTAGAAGTCCTCGAACAGGGTCTCCTGCAACAGCTGGGTATGCAGCGCGGCCACGCCGTTGACGTGGTGCGAGCCGACCACGGCCAGGTGGGCCATGCGCACGCGGCGGCCATGGTCCTCGTCGATGATGGACAGCCGGGTCAGGCGGTCGTTGTCCCCGGGATAGCGGTGACGGACCTCTTCCAGGAAATCCTGGTTGATACGGTAGATGATCCCCATGTGCCGTGGCAGAACGCGCTCCATCAACTCCACCTGCCAGGTCTCGAGGGCCTCGGGCATCAGGGTGTGGTTGGTGTAGGCGAAGGTGCGCCGGCTCAGGTCCCAGGCGTGGTCCCAGGGCTGTTCATGGTGATCCACCAGCAGGCGCATCAGTTCCGCCACGGCGATCGCCGGGTGGGTGTCGTTGAGCTGGATCGCAATCTTGTCGGGCACTTCATCGAGGCTGTAGCCGAGTGCCAGATGGCGCTCCAGGATGTCCTGCAGCGAAGCGGAGACGAAGAAATACTCCTGTTTCAGCCGCAGTTCCTTGCCGACCGCAGTGGTGTCGTTGGGGTACAGAACCATCGAGATGGTCTCCGACTCGGCCTTGTCCGAGACGGCGCGGATGTAATCGCCCTCGTTGAAGTAGCGCAGGTCGAAGTCGCGGGTGGCCTTGGCCGCCCACAGCCGCAGATTGTTCACGTTGCGCCGGCCGTAGCCCGCCGTCGGGTAGTCGTAGGCCATGGCCAGGACTTCCTCGCCGTCCTCCCAGGTGTAACGGGTGGAGCCGTCGGGGTCATGATGCTCGACCACGTAGCCGTAGAAGTGGATCGGGAATTTGCGATCCGAGCGCGGGAATTCCCAGGGGTTGCCGTAGCGCAGCCAGTTGTCCGGGTGCTCGACCTGTTGGTAGGGCTCGAACTCCTGCCGGAACATCCCGAATTCATAGCGGATGCCGTAGCCGTAGCCGGGGTAGCCCTGGGTCGCCAGCGACTCGAGGATGCAGGCGGCCAGGCGCCCGAGGCCGCCATTGCCGAGGGCGGCGTCGTCTTCCAGGTCGAGGATGGTATCCAGGTCCACGCCGAGGTCCGCCATCGCCTGGCGTGCCGGCTCGAGGATGCCCATGTTGCGCAGGTTGGCCTCGAGCATGCGCCCGATCAGGTATTCCAGCGACAGGTAGTAGACGCGCTTGACGTCCTCGTCGGCGAATTGCCGGCGGGTCAACAGGCGCCGCTCCACCATGCGTTCACGGATGGCGAAGGCGAGTGCTTCCATCCAGTCGCGTTCGGTGGCTTCGCGCGGGTCTTCCCCCACCACGCGGACCACGGCATCGCGGATCGATTGCCGCAGGCCCTCCGCGTCGTTGGGGAGGTTGGGCAGGTGCGTGACTTCGGGGGCGGCCATCGGGTGGTTCTCCAGGAGGGGGTAGACGCGCCGTTGCCCGGGGTTATCCCTCCCGGGCGACGGCGCGATAGCCGATATCTGTTCGGCAGTATATATCGTCGAAATGAATCTGTTGTACGGCTGCGTAGGCCTTTTTCTGCGCGGCCTTCACGTCCTCGCCGAGGCCGACCACGCACAGCACACGGCCCCCGGCGGTGACGATCGTTCCGTCTTCGCCCTGTGCGGTCCCGGCGTGGAACACGTGGGCATCGGGATCGCGTTCCACGGCCTCCAGGCCGGTGATGGCGTCGCCCTTGCGGTAGGTTCCGGGGTAACCGCCAGCGGCTAGGACCACGCCCAGCGCCACGCGCGCATCCCACTCGGCCCGGACCTGGTCCAGGCGGCCTTCCAGCGCGGCCTCGACCAGTTCGCCGAGGTCGGAGTCCAGGCGGCTCAGGATCGGCTGGGTCTCGGGGTCGCCGAAGCGGCAGTTGAACTCCAGCACCTTCGGGTTGCCTGTGGCGTCGACCATCACGCCGGCATAGAGAAAGCCGGTGTAGCGTTCGCCATCGGCGGCCATGCCCTGCACGGTCGGCTCGATAACCTCGCGCAGGATGCGCTCGTGCAGGGCATTTGTCACCACCGGGGCGGGCGAGTAGGCCCCCATCCCGCCGGTGTTGGGGCCCCGGTCGCCGTTGTCGCGCGCCTTGTGGTCCTGCGAGGAGGCCAGCGGCAGGACATGCTCGCCATCCACCATGCAGATAAAGCTGGCCTCCTCGCCGCGCAGGAATTCCTCGATGACCACCCGGTTCCCGGCCTCGCCAAAGGCATTGCCGGCCAGCATGTCGTGTACTGCGGCGCGCGCCTCGTCTTCGGTCTGCGCCAGGATGACGCCCTTGCCAGCGGCCAGGCCGTCGGCCTTGACCACGATGGGTGCGCCGTGGGTAGCGATGAACTCAAGCGCCGCGGTCTCGTCCTCGAAGCTGCCGTAGGCGGCGGTCGGGATGCCGTGGCGTTGCATGAAGTCCTTGGCGAAGCTCTTCGAGCCCTCTAACTGCGCCGCCTTCGCGGTGGGGCCGAAGCAGCGTCGTCCGGCGGCGCGGAAGGCATCCACTACACCGGCGACCAGCGGGGCCTCCGGGCCGACGACCGTAAAGGCCACTGCCTCGCGCTCGGCCAGGGCCAGCAGCGCGTCGATGTCGGTGACGCCGATGTCGACGTTCTCGCACTTTGCCTCGCGCGCGGTCCCGGCGTTCCCGGGGGCCACCAGGACGCGCTCGATGCGCGGGGACTGCGCCAGCTTCCACGCCAGGGCGTGTTCGCGTCCGCCGTTGCCGATTACCAGTACGTTCATGAGAGGCCCCGGGTCAGGGAGACACTGGTCAATGCACGCGTTCGCGCTCGAGTCGCTTTTGCGTGCGAACAAGGCGCGGTGACCGCGGTGCAGTCATTCTGCACAAGGGAGCCGCAACGCCGTGCGCGCACAAAAGCGGCCGAGCCCCTCCGGGGTTGGCACCCCAGGTTCCCCGATCCTGCGTTGCGTCGTTTGTGGGTAGACCCGCTACCCACTGCACGAGGCGCCTGGTCCCCCCAAACCTGGGGTGTCAACGCGAACGTGTGCATTGATCAGTGTCTCCCTGTTAGTGACGGAAGTGGCGCATGCCGGTGAACAGCATGGCGATGTCGTGCTCGTTGGCCGCGTCGATCACCTCCTGGTCGCGCATCGAGCCGCCCGGCTGGATCACCGCAGTGATGCCGGCCTCGGCGGCGGCATCGATGCCGTCGCGGAACGGGAAGAAGGCGTCCGAGGCCATCACCGAGCCGGCCACCTGCAGGCCCTCGTCGGCGGCCTTGATGCCGGCGATACGGGCGGAGTACACGCGGCTCATCTGCCCGGCACCGACCCCGATGGTCTGTTCGTCGCGGGCATAGACGATCGCGTTGGACTTCACGTACTTGCCCACCTGCCAGGCGAAGCAGAGGTCCTTCATTTCCTGTTCCGAGGGCGCGCGCGCGGTCACGGTCTTCAGCTCCACATCGGCCAGGCTGCCGCGATCGGCATCCTGTACCAGCAGCCCGCCGCCGATGCGCTTGTAGTCGAGGCCGGGACCGACACCCGCCGGCGGGATCTCCAGCACGCGAACATTCTTTTTGGTGGCCAGGGCGCGCAGTGCGCCCGGGGTGATCTCGGGGGCGATGACCACCTCGACGAACTGGCGGCTGACGATCGCGTGGGCGGTGTCGCCGTCCAGCGGCCGGTTGAAGGCGATGATGCCGCCGAAGGCCGAGGTCGGGTCGGTCTGGAAGGCGCGTTCGTAGCCCATCAGCTGGGTCGGGGCGACGGCCACGCCGCAGGGGTTGGCGTGCTTGACGATCACGCAGGCCCCGGCCTCGAACTGGCGCACGCATTCCCAGGCGGCATCGGCGTCGGCCAGGTTGTTGTAAGAGAGTGCCTTGCCCTGGTGCTGGCGGTAGCTGGCCAGGGTGCCGGGTGCAGGCTGTGGATCACGATAGAACGCGGCGCGCTGGTGCGGATTCTCGCCGTAGCGCAGGGTCTCGACGCGTTCGAAGGTGGCGTTCAGCTGTCCCGGGAACGGAGCCGCTTCGCCATCCTCGTCGAGGGCCGAGAGGTAGTTGCTGATTGCGGCATCGTAGCGCGCTACGTGATCGAAGGCCGCGACCGCCAGGCGGAAGCGCAGCGATTGCGGCACCTCGCCATGGTCGCCGATGGCCGCGGCGATCTCGCTGTACTGGTCGGGGCTGGTGGCCACGGCCACGTCGCGGTAGTTCTTGGCCGCGGCGCGCAGCATCGCCGGGCCGCCAATGTCGATGTTCTCGATGGCGTCTTCCAGGCTGCAGCCGGGACGGGCCACCGTCGCCTCGAAGGGATAGAGGTTCACCACCAGCACGTCGATCGGCGGGATGTCCTGCTCGGCCATCACCGCGGAGTCGATGTCGCGCCGGCCGAGCAGCCCGCCGTGGATGCGCGGGTGCAAGGTCTTGACTCGGCCATCCATGATCTCGGGGAAGCCCGTGTGCGCGGAAACCTCGATGACCGGAAGGTTGTTTTCGGCCAGCAGGCGGGCGGTCCCGCCGGTGGACAGAAGCTCGACGCCGCGTTCATGCAGGGCGCGGGCGAGCTCCACGACGCCGGTCTTCTCGGAGACCGACAAAAGGGCGCGCTGGATAGGGCGGCTGGGGGTCATGCGGGACCTCGGGATCGCTGCAAAACGACCATTATATCGAACGCGCGGCCCGGATGGATCGGCATTCGGCGTCGCGAAGCCGAGGTCGCCAGACGGGCCCTCAGCTTGTAATTTTTGCGCAAAACCTTCAGGGTAAAAAAACGATTTCGGACACAACGCCCGCGTTCAGACGCATCGCGCGGCGCCGTAAACGATCCCCGAGCCAGGCGGGATGGGCCCGCCAGACCACGGCTCGGCATCCGGGTACCGATTGCCCTCCGGATGTGCAGGAAGAACCGGCCAGGCCGGTGTCGGGTGCTGCGAACAACGCACCCGGCGCATTGATACCCGAACACCGGGCGGCACCCGCCTGGCTCGATCGGGCTGCTGGCGAGACCGCCGTGTGATGCGGAGGTCGCGGTTTACTGCGTTTGCGGGGTGTTGTGCCGACGGATCGGCCCAGAGGCCGGTCCGGTCACGCTTACAACAGCAGCAAAGCCAAGAGGAACCAGCATGGCAGCGAATATCAAGAATGATCAGGACTTCGGCGAAAAGCCGACCGAACGTCGCGATACCGAGAATTATCTCAACGAGTACACCACCGGCTTCGTCGATAAGTGGGATGACCTGATCGACTGGGACAACCGCGCCAAGAGCGAAGGCACCTTCTTCATCGAAGAACTGAAGAAGCGCGGTGCCAAGCGCGTGCTCGACGTCGCCGCCGGCACCGGCTTCCATTCCGTACAGTTGCGCGAAGCGGGCTTTGACGTGGTGACCGCCGACGGCGCCCCCGAGATGCTCGTCAAGGCCTTCGAGAACGGTCGCAAGCGGGGTCACATCCTGCGCACCGTGCAGGCCGACTGGCGCATGCTGAATCGCGATATCTACGGCCGCTACGACGCCGTCGTCTGCCTGGGCAACTCGTTTACCCACCTGTTCAATGAACACGACCGCCGCAAGGCCCTGGCCGAGTTCTACTCCGCCCTGAACCACGATGGCGTGCTGATCCTCGACCAGCGCAACTACGACACCATCATGGACCACGGTTACTCGTCCAAGCACACCTACTACTACTGCGGCGACAACGTCCAGGTGCAGCCGGCCCACGTTGACGAAGGCCTGGCGCGCTTCCAGTACAAGTTCCCGGATGGCTCCGAGTACTTCCTGAACATGTTCCCACTGCGCAAGGCCTATGTCCGCCGCTTGATGCGCGAGGTCGGTTTCCAGCATATCGAGACCTACGGGGACTTCCAGGAGACCTATCGCGAGAGTGATCCGGACTTCTTCATCCACGTGGCCGACAAGCGTTATATCGAGGGCGAGGAACGATGAGCGAGAACTACTCCGACGTAGTCGAAACCGCTCGCGACTACTACAACAGCGAGGACGCCGACACCTTCTACAAGATGGTGTGGGGCGGTGAAGACCTCCATATCGGGCTGTACGAGTACAAGGACGAGCCGATCGGCGACGCCAGCCGTCGCACGGTCGCGCACATGTCCGACCTCCTGGGCGAGCCGCAGCCGGAATGGCGCGTGCTCGACATGGGCGCCGGCTACGGCGGTGTCGCCCGCTACCTGGTGGAAAACTACGGTTGCGACGTCACCGCGCTGAACCTGTCCGAGAAGGAAAACGAGCGCGATCGCGAGATCAACAAGGCGCGCCACCTCGACGACAAGATCACCGTGGTCGATGGCTCCTTCGAGAAGGTCGACGAGCCGGACGCGTCCTATGACGTTGTCTGGTCCGAGGACTCCTTCCTGCACAGCCAGAACGAGGCAAAGAAAAAGGTGATCCAGGAGGCCGCGCGCGTCCTGAAGCCGGGTGGCTGGCTGATCTTCACCGATCCGATGCAGACCGACGATTGCCCGGATGGCGTGCTGGACCCGATTCTGGCCCGTATCCACCTGGATTCGCTGGCGAGCCCGGCGCTGTACCGCGAGGCGGCCAAGGCGGCCGGCCTGGAAGAGGTCAGCTTCGAGGAACACTCCAGCCAGATCTCGACCCATTACGGTCGCGTGAAGCAGGAGCTCGAGTCCCGCGAGGACGAGTTGAAGAACTACATCTCGCAGGACTACATCGACCGCATGAAGCAGGGCCTGCAGCACTGGGTCGATGGCGGCAACTCGGGCTACCTGACCTGGGGCATCTTCCGCTTCCGCAAGCCGGCCCGCTAGGCCGCGCGCGAGGGGTGGCTGGCCGCCGTCAGGCGGGCAGCCGCCTCCAGACCCCGTCCATGCGGCCTTCGAGCGGCTGGAACCGGGTCTTGTATTCCATCTTCGGCGCCTGGTCGATCCAGTAGCCGAGGTAGACATGGGGCAGACCCAGGCGGTGCGCATGCGCCACTTGGGTCAGGATTGCGAGGGTGCCCAGGCCGCGGCGCGGCTGATCCGGATCGAAGAAGCTGTACATCGCCGACAACCCCTGGGGGGTGCGATCGGTGACGGCTACCGCGAGCAGCGTGTCGGCCTGGCGGAATTCGATCAGATCCACTGGGCCGTTGCGGTGGGCGAGCATTCCCGCGTATTCCTCGCGTCCCATCTGTTCCATGCCACCGCCCGTGTGACGGGCGGTCTGGTAGCGCGAGAACAGCGGCATGTGCTCGTCGAGATCGGCGGCGGGCGATGTCCCGGGCTGTTCCGGCGGCCGGCGGATCGTCACCGCGAGATCGCGGTTGCGATCCAGGCAGCGGCGCTGGCTCCGGTTCGGGCGGAAGGCTGCAACCGGGATGCGTACGGGCACGCAGGCCGCGCACTCGGGGCAGTGATGCCGATAAACAAACTGACCGCTGCGGCGAAAGCCCTCGGCAAGTAGCTGGCCGAAGCGCGCGCCGCCCAGGCTGACCGCGGGGTCGACCAGCAAACTCTGCATCTCGCGGTCGTCCAGATAGGGGCAGGCCTGCGGGGCAGTAATGAACCAGCGGATCGGATGTTCCTGCATGGCGCTATCGTGACAGCTCTGTTCACGGGCGCAACCAGGCCGCATCCGGGGCTGCGACGCAATTTGAAAGAGCCTGCCACCAGGGTGGGCTCCACGCACGGGATGGAACCCCGGCGTGTACACTTATCCCATTCGAAACCAATGGTGTACGGCACATGACGGCAACACGCAAAGACATCGAGAACGCGCTGAAAGAGCGCATCCTGATCCTGGACGGCGGTATGGGTACCACCATCCAGCTGTACAAGCTGGACGAGGCCGATTACCGCGGCGAGCGGTTCAAGGACTGGGAATCCGACCTGAAGGGCAACAACGACCTGCTGTCGCTGACCCGCCCGGATATCATCGAGCAGATCCACAACGACTATCTCGAGGCCGGTGCCGATATCATCGAGGCCAACACCTTCAACGGTACCCGCATCGCGATGGCGGACTACCACATGGAGGACCTGGTCCCCGAGCTGAACCGCGAATCCGCGAAGCTCGCGCGCAAGGCGGCCGACGCCTGGACCGAAAAGACCCCGGACAAGCCGCGCTACGTCGCCGGCATCCTTGGCCCGACCAACCGCACCGCGTCGATCTCCCCGGACGTGAATGACCCCGGCGCGCGTAACGTCGATTTCGACACCCTGGTCGAGTCCTACAAGGAAGCGGCCGAGGCCCTGGTCGAGGGTGGCGTCGATCTGCTGCTGATCGAGACGGTGTTCGACACCCTGAACGCCAAGGCCGCGATCTTCGCGGTGAAGACGCTGGAAGACGAGCTCGGGAAGGACCTCCCGATCATGATCTCCGGCACGATCACCGACGCCTCCGGCCGTACCCTGTCCGGCCAGACCACCGAGGCCTTCTGGAACTCCGTGCGTCACGCCAATCCGGTCTCGATCGGCCTGAACTGCGCGCTGGGTGCCAAGGAAATGCGCCAGTACGTGGAAGAGCTTTCGCGCATCGCCGATACCTTTGTGTCCGCGCACCCGAACGCCGGCCTGCCGAACGAATTCGGCGACTATGACGAGAGCCCGGAGCAGATGGCCGCGGATGTCGGCCCGTGGGCCGAGCAGGGCCTGCTGAACATCATCGGCGGTTGCTGTGGCACGCTGCCGGAGCACATCCGGGCCATGCGCGAGGCGGTCGAGAAGCACGCGCCGCGCAAGCTGCCGGAGATCGCCCCGGCCTGCCGCCTGTCGGGTCTCGAGCCGTGCAACATCACCGATGATTCGCTGTTCGTGAACGTCGGCGAGCGCACCAACGTGACCGGGTCGCGCAAGTTCCTGCGCCTGATCCAGAACGAGGAATTCGACGTCGCGCTGGAAGTCGCGCTGAATCAGGTCGAGGGCGGCGCCCAGATCATCGACATCAACATGGACGAGGGCATGCTGGAGTCGCAGGAGGCGATGGTCCGCTTCCTGAATCTGCTGGCCGGCGAGCCCGATATCGCCCGCGTCCCGGTGATGATCGACTCCTCCAAGTTCGAGATCATCGAGGCGGGCCTGAAGTGCGTGCAGGGCAAGCCGGTGGTCAACTCGATCTCCATGAAGGAGGGCGAGGAAAACTTCATCAAGCAGGCCCAGCTGTGCCGCCGCTATGGCGCCGCGATCGTGGTCATGGCCTTCGACGAGGACGGCCAGGCGGATAACGAGCAGCGTCGCGTCGAGATCTGCACCCGGGCCTACAAGCTGCTGACCGAGAAGGTTGGTTTCCCGGCCGAGGACATCATCTTCGACCCGAACATCTTCGCGGTCGCGACCGGTATCGAAGAGCACAACAACTACGGCGTGGACTTCATCGAGGCCACCCGCCGCATCAAGAACGACCTGCCGCACGCGCTGATCTCCGGTGGCGTGTCCAACGTATCGTTCTCCTTCCGCGGCAACGAGCCGGTGCGCGAGGCGATCCACGCCGTGTTCCTGTACCACGCCATCAAGGCGGGCATGGACATGGGTATCGTCAACGCCGGCCAGCTGGCGGTCTACGACGATATCGACGCGAAGCTGAAGGAAGCGGTCGAGGACGTGGTCCTGAACCGCCGCGACGACGCCACTGACCGTTTGCTCGAACTGTCCGAGGAGTACAAGGGCCAGGGCGGCGGCAAGAAGGAAGAGAACCTCGAGTGGCGCGAATGGGAAGTCTCCAAGCGTCTCGAGCATTCCCTGGTCAAGGGTATCGACACCTACGTGGTCGACGACACCGAAGAGGCACGCCAGGCGTATGACCGCCCGATCCAGGTGATCGAAGGCCCCCTGATGGACGGCATGAACGTGGTCGGCGACCTGTTCGGCGAGGGCAAGATGTTCCTGCCGCAGGTGGTCAAGTCCGCCCGCGTGATGAAGAAGGCCGTGGCTCACTTGATCCCGTACATCGAGGCCGAGAAGACCGGCACCGAGAACAACGGCCGGATCCTGATGGCCACGGTGAAGGGCGACGTCCACGACATCGGCAAGAACATCGTGGGCGTGGTGCTGCAGTGCAACAACTTCGAGGTCATCGACATCGGTGTGATGCAGCCGGGGGCCTCGATCCTGAAGGCCGCCAAGGAACACGACGTCGACGTCATCGGCCTGTCCGGCCTGATTACCCCCTCGCTGGAGGAGATGGCCAACTTCGCCGCCGACCTCGAACGTGAAGGCATGAAGACCCCGCTGATGATCGGCGGCGCGACGACCTCGCGCGCCCACACCGCGGTGAAGATCGAGCCGAACTACTCCGGTCCGGTGGTCTGGGTGAAGGACGCCTCGCGTGCCGTGGGCGTGGCCCAGAGTCTGATCAGCCCCGAGCTGCGCGAGAAGTACGCCGCCGACGTCCGCGAGGAGTACGAGAAGCTGCGCGTGCAGAACGCCGGGCGCAAGAAGAAGACCCAATGGGTCACGCTCGACAAGGCGCGCGCCAACAAGCCGACAATCGACTGGTCCGACTACACGCCGCCGAAACCGAAGGCGCTGGAAACCGACGAACTGCCGGGGCAGCCGAAGGTGCTGCACCCGCATGGCGACGGCACCGTACTGCTGCGCTTCGATGATTACGATCTCAACGAGGTCGCCAAGTACATCGACTGGACGCCGTTCTTCCACTCCTGGCAGCTGCACGCCGCCTACCCGCGCATCCTGGATGACGAGAAGGTCGGCGAAGAGGCGCGCAAGCTGTTCAAGGATGGCAAGGACATGCTGAAGCGGATGATCGACGAAAAGTGGGTCACCTGCCGTGGCGTGGTCGGCTTCTTCCCGGCGAACACCGTTGATGACGACGACATCGAGGTGTACACCGACGATAGCCGCTCCAAGGTCCTGAAGAAGCTGCACCACCTGCGTCAGCAGACCGAGAAGCGTCGCGGGCAGCCGAGCCATTCATTGGCCGATTTCGTGATGCCCAAGGAAGCCGGTGGTCCGGACTACATCGGGGCCTTCGCGGTCAGCGCCGGTGGTGATGTCGACGCCAAGGCCAAGGAATACGAAAAGGCCAACGACGACTATCACGCCATCCTCGTGAAGAGCCTGGCGGACCGTCTGGCCGAGGCCTTTGCCGAGTGCATGCACTACCATGTGCGCCGCGAATACTGGGGCTATGTCCCCGACGAGTCGCTGGAGAACGAGGACCTGATCGAGGAGAAGTACCAGGGTATTCGTCCGGCGCCCGGCTACCCGGCCTGCCCGGAGCACACCGAGAAGGCGACCCTGTGGGAGATGCTGCAGCCGGAAGAGCATGCTGACATGACGCTCACCGAGAGCTTCGCCATGCTGCCGGTCTCGGCCGTCTCCGGCTGGTACTTCGCGCATCCGGAATCGCGCTACTTCGGTCTCGGCAAGGTCAACCGCGACCAGGTCGAGGACTACGCCAAGCGCAAGGGCATGTCGTTCGAGGAGGCCGAGCGGTGGCTCGCGCCGAACCTCGGATACGACGACAGCGACGAGGCCAAGGCGGAAGCCAAGGCCGAGCGCGACGCCCGGACCGCGTAACTTCGCGATCCTGCCCCGGGTGGGCTGGCCGACAGGCCCTTGTGCCCGGAAAACTGCGAGCCCCGCCCCGTGCGGGGCTCGCTTTGTTTGGGGTGCCGCGCCAAACTGGACGGGCTTGTCCCCAACTGGAGTCCGCGCATGTCCGCTCGTGAACCCGCGATCGACGCTCGACCGGCGATGTTCCGCAATCATCCGTTCGGCTTCATCCTTAGCGTGTTACTGATCCCGGCCTTCGGCCTCGGCTTGCTGATCCTGTTGTGGTGGTACCTCCAGACGCGCTCGGTACGCCTGCGCATCGACGCCGATCAGGTGCATCTGGAACGGGGCCTGCTGTCGAAGTCGCATGTGGACCTCGACATCGGTCAGATCCGCACGGTGAAGGTGGATCAGAGTTTCTTCGACCGCATCTTCCGCGTGGGTCGCATCGCGGTGTACACCACCGGGGACAATCCGGAATTCCGGGTTAACGGCATCCCGGACCCCAACCGGGTGCGCGAATATGTGCGAGGCCGTCGCGAGGGCGTGGCATGAGCCGTGCGGACCGGCGGGACAGCCGTCTGGCGCTGCGCATCCTGCTCGGCACCTCGGCGCTGGCCGCGTTGCTGGTGGCTTTGCTGGTGCTGGCGGCAGCGGTGTCCCTGCCGGGGCTGTCGGACTGGGTCGCGCTCACCTTCGATGATGGTATGGGCCTGAAGAACGCGGCCCTGGTCGCGGCCATCGTCTCGGTGCTGGTGTCGATCGTGTTCGCCCTGGCCGCCGGCGAGGGCCTGATCGGGGAACTGCAGTTCATGATCCCCGGTTTTTTCCTGTTCTTTGTGTTTTTCTGGTTGATGCTGGCCTGGATCTTTTGATCCACGCCCGCTCCCCGTGCATCCTGCCACTCTGTCTCAACCCCGGAGCCCCCAAGCGTGACCACTGACGCGGACAACGAGTCGAACCCCCAGCACCATCTGACCCTGCGTCCGACGCGGGTCGAGGACTACGAGGACATCCGCGAGATCATGGAGCGGGTCTATCACGACCTCGACGGTGCCTGGAGCGAGGCGCAGTTCCGCTCCCAGGTGATGCGCTTCCCCGAGGGGCAGATCTGTATCGAGGACAACGGCAAGGTGGTTGCCGCGGCGATCAGCCTGATCGTCGAATACAAGCGCTTCGGCGATCAGCACAATTACTGGCAGATCACCGGGAATGGCTTCCTGACTACCCACGACCCGGACGGCGACACGCTCTACGGCGTGGACATCTTCGTGCATCCGGACTATCGCGGGCTGCGTCTGGGCCGGCGCCTGTACGACGCGCGCAAGGAGTTGTGCGAGAAGCTGAACCTGCGGGCGATCGTCGCCGGTGGGCGTATCCCCGGCTACGAACAGTACCGCGACGAGCTGACGCCTCAGCAGTACGTACGCCGGGTGAAGAACCACGAGATCATCGACCCGATCCTGACATTCCAGCTGGCGAACGACTTTCACGTCCGCAAGATCATCACCAACTACCTGCCGGACGACGAGAAGTCCGGGGCCTACGCGACGCTGATCGAGTGGCTGAACATCTACTACGAGGAGAAGGAAAAGCTGATCGGCGGCAGCCGCTCGGACGTGCGCATCGGCGTCGTCCAGTGGCAGATGCGCCCGACGGTGGACCTGGACTCCCTGTTCCAGCAGGTTGAATACTTCGTCGATGCGGTTTCCGGCTATCGCTCGGACTGCGTGCTGTTCCCGGAATTCTTCAACGGCCCGTTGATGGGGGCCTTCAACCAGGACTACCCGGCCGAGGCCGTGCGCCGGCTGGCCGAGTACACCGAGGCGGTCCGCGAGGAGATGGTGCGTCTGGCGCTCGCCTACAACATCAACATCGTGGCCGGCTCGATGCCCGAGTACACGGATGATGTCCTGCGCAATGTCTCCTATCTGTGCCGTCGCGATGGCACCTGGGACCGCCAGTACAAGATCCATGTGACCCCGGACGAGGTGTCCTACTGGGGACTGCAGGGCGGCGACGAGGTGCATGTCTTCGACACCGACTTCGGCAAGATCGGGATCCTGATCTGCTACGACGTGGAGTTCCCCGAACTGCCGCGGGTGATGGCCGATCACGGCCTGCAGATCCTGTTCGTGCCCTACTGGACCGACACCAAGAATGCCTATCTCCGGGTACGGCGCTGCGCCCAGGCCCGCGCGATCGAGAACGAGTGCTACGTGGTCATGTCCGGCTCGGTGGGCAACCTGCCCAAGGTCGAGAACATGGACATGCAGTACTCCCAGGCTGCGGTGTTCACCCCGTCCGACTTTGCCTTCCCGCACGACGCGGTGGCCGCGGAGGCGACCCCCAACACCGAGATGACCCTGATCGTGGATCTCGACCTCGACAACCTGAAGGAGCTGCGCAATCACGGCTCGGTGCGCAACCTGCGTGATCGTCGGCGCGACCTCTATTCGGTCAAGTGGAAGTCGAAGCCCGTGTAGCAAACACGGAGCGGTGATCGCGCATGACGCTCCGCGGGCCGATCGCCCGGAGCGAGAAAGTGTGAACCGCGTCCGGTTGCCCCGGCGACCCCACTGGCATCCGGGCGCGGGGGCCCGTAGTCTTGCGAGTCTAGGGATGTTCGGCCACTGGGGGTACAGCGTGGTCGGCGGCCGTGCCGCTGTCAGGCGGGCGGATGTCAGTCAGGGGGAAGCATGAGCGATCAGATACCGGACCCAAAACGCGCCGCGATCCTCGTGGTGGATGACTCCAAGGTCATCCGGGTTGCGTTGCAACGTATCCTGCAGGGTCAGAACACCGTCTACGAGGCGGCCGACGGCGAACAGGCCCTGGAACTGCTTCAGCAGTATCCCGATATCGGGCTGGTGCTGACCGATCTCTCGATGCCGGGCATCGACGGGCAGGATCTCCTGCTGCGTATTCGTGATGGCGTCGATGACCTCCCCACGGACCTCCCGGTGGTGATCGTGACCGGTCAGGAGAGCGACGAGGCGGCCAGCGAAGAATGGCGTTCACTGGGGGCCAATGCCGTCCTGATGAAGCCGTTTGTTCCCACCCGCGTGCGTGAGGTCGTGGCCGAACTCCTGCCACCGCCGCCGGTCCCCGAGCCGGCGGCCCCCGGAGGGGCCCCCGACTCTGCCGAGAACCAGGCGCTGCGCGACGAGGTCGAGCGTCTGCGCCGCGAGTTGATGCTGCGGCAGCAATCCTCCAATGAGCGCGAGGCGCAGAAAGAGCTGGAGCGTCTGCGCAACGCCCTGGGCGAGGCCCGCGACGAGTCCACGGCGGCATTCCAGCGCGCGGAAGAGCGGGATCGCGAGATCGAGACTCTGCAGGGGCGTCTGGAGGAGGCCGAGACGGCGCTGGCCGAGGCGCGGGCGCGGGACGACGAGGTCGTGGCCGCAGCGGAACAGGCCGCGGCCCGCGAGGAGGAGCTTGCGGCCTTGCGTGTGCGCGTGGAAGAACTCGAGGCTGAGAGTCCCCCGGAGTCGACCGAGCCCGACCGCGAGACCGAACAACTGCGTAGCCGGGTGCGCGAGCTCGAGAGCGAGAATGTCCGTCTGGACCACGAGCTCGTCGACCTGGAGCGTCAGCGCGAGGAGCAGCAGACGGAGCTGAAGGTGGCGCGGGGCGAGGCCGAACGCCTGCGCCGCGAGCGCAACCAGCAGTGCGAGCGCGCCGCGGCGGCCGAGAAGGCCCAGGCCGAGGCCGAGCAGCGCTGTTCGGATAGCCAGGATTCGGCTTCGGATCTGGGTGACCGCCTGGTGGCCCGCGAGCGGGAGCTGGCGGAGGCCCAGCAACGCAACCAGGACCTGCGTGGCCGGATCCGTGATCTGGAACATGCCCTGACCGGCCACAGCACCACCGCTGCGGCGGAGCCGGCGAGCGAGCCGAGTCGGGGCGAAACGGTCAAGGCGGAGCCGGAGGACAGCCTGCGGGCGCCCCTGTTCGATGCGAAACATGCGCGACCCGCACGTCTGGCGGGGCGTCGCTGGTTCCGGCTGGCGTTTGTCGGGGTGCTGGCGGTGATCGTGGTCCTGGGGGTGGCGATCTACCTGCGCGGGACCTGAGGCGCCGCGTGAAAGGGGCGGGCACCTGGCAGTGCCCGCCGTACATCGGGTTTAATGCCGATCGCGGAGGACACCCAGCAGGTGGTTCCAGGAATCGTGGTCGGCGCGCGCGTCATAGCCGACCGGCATGTCGAACTCCTCGGCAATGGCATCGGCCCCCGGATTGGTGAAGCTGTGCTTCACACCGGAGAATTCCACCACGGTGTAGCGTACTTCGGCCTCCTGCATCTCCTTCTGGAAACCGGCGACCTGCTCCGGCGGGATCATCGGGTCTGCGGTACCGGTGAAGGACAGCAGTTCGGCCGACACCTTGCCGACCTCGGCCGGGTGCTCGGTTGCCAGGCCGCCGTGGAAGCTCGCCGCCACGTTCAGGTCCATCCCTGCGCGCGCGGCCTCGAGGGCCACGGTGCCGCCGAAGCAGTAGCCGACTGCGGAGGGCGCCGCATCCGCGCTGGCATCATGCGCGCGCAGCCAGTCGTAGGCGGCCTGGAAGCGGCCCAGCATCAGGTCGCGATTCTCGCGGATTTCCCCGGCGAACTCGCCGGCGGTAGACGGGTGATCGGCCAGCTTGCCGCTGCCGTACATATCCAGGGCGAAGGCGGTGTAGCCCTCGCGGGCCAGCTGCTCGGCACGGTCGCGGGCGTAGTCGTTGTGGCCCCACCATTCGTGAATGACCAGGACCGCCGGGTGTGGCCCGTCGCCTTCGGGATGGGCCAGATAGCCGGTCATCTCGTCGTCGTCATGGTCGTAGGCGATCTCTTCGGTCTGGATGCCGGCCAGGGCCATGCCGGGGAGCAGGCCGGCGAGCAAAACGGCCAGCGGCGCAAATGCGGACTTGCTAAACATATGGGCACCTCCTTGGTGGACGAAGCGTCGTATTTTCGACCCGGGCCTGCGAGTATGGTTCGGGCCCGGCCGGGTTACAACGAAGGGGACAGCGGCTACAGTAGAGAGGTCGGGGCCACGTGCGCGAGGTGGCCTCGAAACAGGACGAGTGAGGCGCAGCGATCCCCGTTCCGCCTCGGCAAGAGGATCCATCCATGTCCGACCGATCCGCCAACGATTCCCTTGAGGCCCGCGTCCAGTCGGCTGACAAGCTTCTGGCCATGCCACAGGTGGTGTTCGAGGTTGCGCGCCTGCTGGAGGACGACGATGCCACGGCTGCCAGGATCGCCAGCAGCCTGGGACGCGATCCCGGCCTGGTGGCCCTGGTCCTGCGCATCGCCAACAGCCCTGCCTATGCCCCGGCGCGTCCGGTTGACTCGGTGGACCGCGCGATTGCCATGCTGGGTCGCGATGCCCTGCAGCGTCTGGTCGTGGCGAGCGCGATCACCCGCGCCACGGCCAGCATCCCCGATCAGGAACGCCTGCCGCTGGAGGTGTTCTGGCGCCATTCGGCCTACTGCGCGGTGATCGCGCGGCAACTGGCGATGCGCGTGTCGCCGCGCCAGGCCAGCGGGATCTTCCTGGCTGGCCTGCTGCATGATCTTGGCAAGCTGTTGTTGTTCTCGCAGTCGCCGGAATCGGCCCACCGGGCCTTCCTCTCCAGTCTGGATGTTGGCGACGGCCTGAGCCCGCAGGGCGCGGAGCGCGCGCAACTGGGCTTCGATCATGCGGAGCTGGGTGGGGCCCTGGCCGCGCACTGGGGTCTGCCGGAACTCCTGGTCGACTGCCTCGCCGGTCACCATCAGCCGCTGCAGGCGCCGGAGCGCAATCGCACCGCCGTGATGCTGGTGCATCTGGCCAACACCGGTGCCCATCTCGCCGAGATCGATTCGCGCGACTGGGCGGATGCACCCCCGGTAGATCCGGCGGTGTGGGACGCCCTGCACCTGGCCCCCGAGGTCTTGCTCTCCGCAGTGGAGGAGGCCCAGCACGAGGTGCTGGCGGTGCAGGACCTTTGCGATCCGGCGCACGAGGGGGAGCCGCGGCCATGACTGCTCGCCGTGAACTTGAGGCTGGCGCTCGAGTCCCATCGGCTATGCAGAGTCGGGCATTGCCACTGGTACGATTGCGCGCGCTGGTCCTGGCGGGGCTGCTGCTCCTGCTGACAGGGTGTGCCGGGGTTCCGGCGGCGCTTTCCCCGTTGCCTGTTACCGCCCCCGATCGTGATCAGGTGCTGGCGGATCCCGAGGCCGTGAAGGGCGAGACCGTGGTCTGGGGCGGGGTGATTGCGGACATCGAGAACACCTCGGGCGGTACCCGGCTGGAGGTGGTGGCCCGCGAACTCGATCGCCAGGGGCGACCGCAGGAGGCGGATCGCTCACCCGGGCGCTTCCGCGTGGTCAGCAGCGGTTTCCTCGACCCGCAGATTTACAAGGAAGGCCGCGAGGTGACCGTGCGGGGTGTCATCCACGGGATCGAGGAGGGCCGCATCGGTGACTACGCCTATACCTTCGTTACGCTGCAGGCGGATGCGGTCTACCTGTGGTCGCGGCGCCCGCCACCGACGGAGCGCGGCTATCGCGATCCGTTCTACGACCCGTTTTATGACCCGTTCTATAGCCCCTGGGGCCCGCGTTACGGCCTCTATGGGCGCTATCACCCGCATCCCTGGTACTGGTGAGCATGACCCGATTCCTGCGTCCTTTTCTGGCATTGCTGCTGCCCGTGTTCCTGGCCGCCTGCGCGTCCGGCCCGCTGGAGGCCCCGGATGACCCGGCCGTGCAGGTCGAGCCGCGTGCAGTCACCGCCGACAGCCTGCCGCCCGACGAGCAGGTATGGGGCGGGGTGATCGCGCGCGTGGACAATCGCGCCGAGGCGACCTTCATCGAGGTGGTCGGGTACCCCCTCAGTCGTCAGGAGCCACAGACGCGGCAGTCCACCACCGGGCGTTTCCGCCTGCGTGTGGAGGGCTTCGCCGACCCGGTGGACTATCGTGCCGGGCGCCGGGTTACCGGTGTCGGCACGGTGACCGGGGTCGAGGACGGCCGGATCGGCGAGCTGGACTACGTCTTCCCGGTGCTGGAGGCCCACTCGGTGCACCTGTGGCCGGAGCCCGAGCCGGCACGATCTTCCGGTGGTGTGCGCTTTGGCATAGGCATCGGGATCGGCCTGTAAGCCGTCCCGGCGCGGCCGGCGCGCGTTTCCACGAATCCCCATGCAACGAGGAGTAGTCATGCGAGCAGTCGTGTTCGACGAACCCGGAGCCGCCGAGGCCCTGCGTCTGGACGAAGTAGCGGAGCCGGCGCTCACGGCCCCCGACCAGGTCCGCATCCGGATGCTGGCGGCCGGTGTCAATCCGGTGGATACGAAGGTGCGCGCCGGGGGCATGATCGTCCCCGGTGCGCCGCGCAACACGCCGGGCTGCGATGGGGTGGGCATCATCGAGGAATGTGGCAGCGCCGTGCATCACGCGCGGCCGGGGCAGCGGGTTGCCTTCTGTTTTGGTGGGGTCGGGGCCGATCCGGGGACCTACGCTGAACAGGTCGTGGTGCCCGAGGCCGCGGTGGTCCCGGTGCCGGCGGCGGTATCCGATGCCCAGGCCGCCGCCCTGCCGCTTACCTGGCTGACCGCCTGGGAGGCCCTGTTCGAGCGGGCCGACCTGCAGCGCGGCCAGAGCGTGCTGGTTCACGCGGCGGCCGGCGGGGTCGGGCAGATGGCCGTACAGATCGCACGCGCTGCCGGCGGCCGGGTACTGGGGCTGGTGCGGCGCGACGAGGCGGGCACGATTGTCAGCGCACTTGGGGGCGATGTCGTCGACCTGCGCAAGCCGGATGCCGCGGACGCGATCATGCAGTACACCGATGGGCGTGGCTTCGACATCGTGCTGGACACCGTTGGTGGCGAGGTCTTCCGCGAGGGACTGACGCAGGTGGCCTATGGCGGGGATCTGGTGACCCTTCTGGCCCCCCCGGCGGATACCGACTGGAACCCGGCGCGGCTGCGCAACCCGAGCATCAGCCTGGAGCTGATGCTGACCCCGATGCTGGAGAATGATCGCCGCCGTCTGAAGCACCAGGCCACCCTGGTGGCCGAGGGTCTGGCCCGGCTGGCCAGCGGTCGCTTGCAGGTCAACGTCGAGGATACCCTCCCGCTGGCCGAGGCCGCCGAGGCCCACCGGCGCATCGAAGCCGGCGGCCGCCGCGGCAAGCTCGTGCTGCGCATCCCCGAATAAGCGGGTCTTGCAACTACGAAGCGCACGAAGACACGCAGAAGGGCAAGGTCCAGGGCGAGTCACCACGGAGGGCACGGAGAAAGGCGAGGCGGCGGTTCCGTCGGGGCGTTGTTTAGCGATCGAGGTACTACCCAAACGCCGCGCCAGTTCGTGCAGATCGCCACGCCGCTTCGCGGCTCGAGATGACGACGGGCACTGCGGCCTCGGAAATTGTAGGATTGCGAGGGCCACGGCTTCGACCACGTCGTGCTGCCAAAACGCACCCCTCTCCGTGCCCTCTGTGGTGAAATCGCCCTTCGCGCGCTTCGGGGTGGACTCCTGAAGCGCGCGGGGGAGGAGATTAGCTGCCGAAGAGGTGGCTGAAGATGCGGGCGCCGCCGATGTAGGTGCCGGCGGCCGAGCCCAGGGTGGTCAGCAGGAACACGAGCAGTACCCGCGAGACGCGGTTGCGCCACCAGCCGCGCGGCGTGGTGGTGTCCTGACGCAGACTGGCGAAGTCGGAGACCCGCGGTTTGCGCAGGAACAGCTCGGCCGCGGCCGCGACAAAGCCGACCCCGATGGTGGGGTTCAGCGAGGTCAGCGGGGCCGCCAGGGCCGCGGTGAGCACGGTCAGTGGATGGGCCAGGGCGATGATCGCGCCGAGGGCCGCCAGGCCGCCATTGATCAGCACCCAGTCGGTCACCATCTGCAGGCCGATATCCGGGTTGCGCGAGAAGCCGATGGCAAAGCCGGCGAGGATGATCCCGATCACCACCCACGGGACGACCTTGGGCCAGCGCGCCTTGGGCGGGGCCTGGTCCAGGGCGTCGAGGATCGCGTCCGGCGGGGTCAGGTGATCCTCGGCCTGTTCGGCAATCCCCGGCAGGTGCCCGGCCCCCACCACCGCGAGGATGCAGCGGGTCTCCGGGCTCGCCGCGAGGCGGCGCAGGTGGGCGGCCATGTAGTGGTCGCGTTCTTCGATCAGGGTGCGGTAGAGGTCCTCGGACTGCTCGGCGAACTCGCTGAAGGTGGACTCCAGCATGTCGCCTTCCTTCAGGCGCTCGATCTCGGATTCGTCGATCTTCTCGCGCGAGAGTACCGAGCTGAACAGTCCGCCGATCAGCCCCATGCGTTCCCACCAGCGCACTGCGCGGTAGGTGCGGCGCAGGGTCAGGCCGATATCCCGGTCGATCAGGGCCAGGGGGAGGCCATTGTCCAGGGCGCCGTCCATGGCCGCGCGCATCTCTGCGCCGGGTTCGATGCCGTACTGGTCGGCCAGGCGTTGCTGGTAGGCCCCGAGCGCCAGGCTGGCGGCGATCATCGGGGCCTGGCCCTTGCGCATCACGCTGAACAGGTCCATGCGCCCGACTGCGTCGGGGTCCAGCATCGCGCGCTGACGGCTTTCGCATAGCTCGACCGCCACGCTGTCAAAGGCCCCCGTGTTGATCAGGGCTCGGACCTTGTCGGCGCTGGCGCGCGACACGTGCGCGGTGCCCAGCACCACGACTTCAGTGTCGCCCAGTTGCAGGACGCGGTGGGGTTCGTCGGCGATCAGTTCCTGGACGGCGGGATTCATGCGTGGCGGGCTCTTGCTCCGGTGGGCGGGCCGTATTCTACGGCGAATACGCGCGGCCCGCAGCGCCGGCCGCCGGATCGCGCGCTACGGGGCATCGGGCTCGGCCTGTGGGACGTCGTCGGGCGGGCTTTCTGCCTCCGCTTCGGGGAGCGGTTCCGGCACGCGAAGGCTCTCCAGGCGTTCGACCACGCGCAGCGCACGCTCGTGGGCCGAGAGGAGTCCGGCATGGTCGGGCGCCAGTTCGAGCCCCTCTTCCCAGTGTCTCAGGGCCTCTTCGATGTCACCGGCGGAGTAATGGCTGCGGCCCTCCTCCAGCAGCGTCTCGGCGCGCGCGTCTCGGCGCTCGCGCCATTCCTCGCACAGCGCGCGATGGGCTCGCTGGGCGGCCTGGTCCGGGCCGGAGGCGTCGGTGTCGGGGGTGATCTCGTTGCGGCACCAGCGCGCCGCCGTGGACAATTCGCCCGCCTCCAGGGCCTGACGCAGGCGTGCATTGATGGTGGAACGCGGGACCTCTTCCTCGATCTCGGGGGCTTCGGCCTGGCGCAGTTCCCGCTCCAGGCGCGCGATGCGTTCTGCGCGTTCGGAGTCGGAGGCCAGGCCCTGGGCCAGGTGCAGTAGCTCCAGGCGTTCCTCGCCATCGGTGTCGGCGGCGTAGCCATCCAGCGCCCGCGCCAGGGGCTCGCGACGATTGGCAAGGCGGTCGGGATCGTCCGGCAGTCGTTCGCTGTGGCGCACCAACGGACGCATCACCTCGAGCAGGCGCAGCCGCTGGACCAGGGCGCGCGCCTCGAGGATGTCGTGGCGCTGCTGCAGAGTCTGCAATCCAACCTGTCGCTGGCGCTCCAGTTGGCTGATGAATTCCCGACGTTCGCTGTCCGGCGGCAGTTGTGCCTCGGCCGTCTCGAGGATCTCCAGGGCCTGAGCGACCGCGCCTTCGGCCGAGGCGGCGCGCGCCTCGTGCATCGCCTCGGCCGCGGCGGTCGCGGCCTCGTCCTCGATGGCTGCCCGGCGCTCGGCCCATCGGGCTCGCGGTTCCGGGTCGTGCTCGTCGATCAGCTCGAGGGCATGCTGGTAGTTACCCGTCTCCAGGGCGCGTTCGATGCGCTGCTCGGGCGGGGCGAAGGGGTCCAGAGCGGCGCAGCCCTGGACCAGCAGAAGGGCCAGCAGGATGCTCGCGAGCGGGAACAGGCCGCGGGCTGCAGTCATGTGCGATCCGTAGCGTTCAGTACCCGGGTGGTGGGCACGGCTTCGCTGACCCCGTGCAGCTCGTGGGTGCCCCAGTCTTCGGTGCGGAACTGTCCCTTCACCTGCTCGTGCTCCATGAATGCGGCAGTCGTGACCAGCCCGCCGGGGGGCGCGACTGTGACCAGGCGGGCTGCGAGGTTGACGGTGTCGCCGACCACGGTGAACTGCATGCGGTCTTCGGCCCCCATGTTGCCGGCCAGCATCTCGCCGGCATTCAGGCCGATACGGAACTCCACCCGGGTATCGCCGCGGCGTTCACGCTCGGCGTTGATCGAGGCGACGGTGTCCAGCAGGGCCAGGCCGGTCTGCACGGCGGTCAGGCGATGGTTTCCGGCGTCCGCCCCGAGGCCGAAGACCGCCATGGTACAGTCGCCCATGTACTTGTCCACCGTGCCGCCGTGACGGGCAATGCATTCCGACATCGGGCCGAAGAATTCGTTGAGCATGCGGCCCAGGGCCTCCGGGCTGCAGCGCTCCGAAAGCGCGGTGTAGCCCTGGATGTCGGCAAACAGTACCGATCCCTCCAGCGCGCGTCCGCCCAGCTCCACCCGGTCCAGATTCTCCAGGATGTCCTGGGCGATGGCGTCCGACACGTAGCGGCGCAGGGCGGCCTCGACCTGGTCCTTGCGCAGCAGGTCGCGCGCCATATCGTTGAAGGCGTCGGTCAGCTGGGCGATCTCGTCCTGGCGCACCATCGGCAGCGTGTTGCCCTGGTCATCCATGGGGCGGGCGCGCGAACGCATGCTCTCGGCCAGGCGTTCCAGTGGGCGCACCAGGCGCTTGCTGATGTCGATTGCCAGGATCAGGCTCAGCAGAAACACCCCGACGGCCGTGGCGATCCCGGCGTTCAGGGTGTTGCGGATTAGCTCCTGCATTGGCGAGGTGTCGATGTAGGCCTCGATGTAGCCCACCTGTACGTCCTGAAAGCGCACGTTGCGTCGGTAGGGTTCCATCGTCGGTGCCAGCGGCCACACCCCGTCGGTGAGGGATTGCTCCGGGGGTGTCCCGGCGCGGGCAACCTGACCGCGGTCGATCGCGTAGGCGGCGATGGACTCGACGCGACCCTCCTCCACCAGTGAGTTCAGCAGGGTCTCCAGGGTCAGGTAGTCCTCGGCCAGCATCAGTTCCGCCGAGGTCCGCGCGACCGGCGCCACGGTGCTCTCGGCCTGGGCGCGAATCTGGTTGTCCAGCACGTTGCTGACCTGGTTCAGCACCACAGCCGACAGGGTCACGATCCCGGCCAGTGTCAGCCCGGCGATCGCCGCGACGATCTTCCATGCGATCGGCAGGTAGCGTGGGGTGAAGTCGGTGCTGCCGACGCCCAGGCGGGCGCCACCGCCGGACTTGCGGCGGCGGATCACGAGGGGGTCTCCGGGGCGGCAAGCCAAGGGGCCAGCCACGCCCGCCAGTCGGCGAGCAGGGTGTCGGAGCGCGCCGCCACCGCGGAGCGCTTGGTCAGCGATCGTTCGAATACGGGCTCGCCCGCGAGGTTGCACATGGCACCGCCGGCGCGGGCGAGCATCAGCCCGCCAGCCGCGCTGTCCCATGGGGCCTGGCCACCGTGCAGGTACAGATCGGCGCGCCCGGCGGCCAGCCAGGCCCACTCCAGGGCGCAGGCGCCGAGGTTGCGTTGCGAGCGAAACGGCGCGTTGCAGGCCAGCTCACCCGCCAGGGGGGCGTCCAGGCGCTTGTAGTCCACCAGGGCGATGGCGCGGCCCAGCTCCGTGACGGGAGGGCGAGTGGTCGCCGGCGGGGTAACCCCGTTGAGCTCCAGCGCGCTGTCTTCGGTGGCGGTAAAGAGTTCTTCGCGTACCGGATCGTAGGTCGCGCCATGGGTGACCCGGTCACCCTCGATGCGGGCGATGGAGATGGCGAAGAAGGGCATGCCACCGGCGAAATTGGAGGTGCCGTCCAGCGGGTCCACCAGCCAGAAGGCGGGGGCGGTCTCCAGTACGCGTGCCTGTTCGCCGCGTGCCTGTTCCTCGCTCAGTACCGGCGTGTCCTGTCCGTATGCGCCCAGCAGGGTGCGTACACGCGCATCCACCGCGTGGTCGGCCTCGGTGATTACGCTGCCGTCTGCCTTGTAATCAACGGCGATATCGGCCTCGAAGCGGGGCAGCAGTTCTTGCTGCCCGATCTCGCGCAGGCCCTGCGCGAGATCGGAGAAGGGGATGGCAGTGGTAGTCATGCAGACCCGGAAACGCTGGTGGCAAGGTAAACGAACCGGAGACGGCCGGGCATGCCCGGAAAAACTCGGGTTCGTTTGCGCTTATCATACCGGTCCATGACAGGCTTGATCATAATCATATCCATTGCCTTGATAGGGTTTTACGTTAATGACACCTGGCGTGCCAACGAACGTGCCCGTCGGGTGGGGCGGCAGGCCTGCGAGCGGGCAGGGGTGCAGTTGCTCGATGCCACCGTCGTGCGTACCGGTCAGCGCCTGGTCTGGGGCGACCGCGGCCTGGCCCTGCAACGCCGCTACCGCTTCGAGTTTTCCGCCGATGGGGCGGGGCGACATCCCGGCGAGATCTCGCTGGAAGGCCGACAGTTGAAGCGCGTGACCCTGGACTGGCCGGACGGCGGCCGCGAGTTTCAGGGGCTGGACAGCGATGACAACAGCGGAGGGGCGCCCCGGTGACCCTGAGCGAGCTGCGGTATGTGGTCGCCGTCGCCGATGCCCGCCACTTTGGGCGGGCGGCCGCGGCCAGCCATGTCAGTCAGCCATCGCTGTCGGTGGCGGTGCGCAAGTTCGAGGAAGAACTGGGCGTGACCCTGTTCGAGCGCGGCCGCGGCGAGGTCAACGTGACGCCGGCAGGTGAGCAGATTATCGCGCAGGCGCGGCGCGTGCTGGCCGAGGTCGAACAGCTGCGCTCGGTTGCCGTACAGAGTCAGGATCAACTCTCCGGCCCGCTGCGCCTGGGTGCGATCTACACCATTGGTCCGTACCTGCTGCCGGAGCTGATCCCCGCGCTGCACGAGCGCGCGCCGAACATGCCGCTGGTGATCGATGAGAACTACACCGGGCGGTTGCGCGAGCGGCTCAAGCAGGGTGAGCTCGACGCGATCCTCATTTCGTTGCCGTTCGAGGAGCCGGGCGTGGTCACGCTTCCCTTGTACGACGAACCGTTCATGGCCGTGCTGCCGGCGGCGCACCCGCTGAAGGACAAGGAACCCCTGCGCCTGGAGGACATGGCCGATGCGACCCTGCTGATGCTGGGCGCCGGACACTGTTTTCGCGACCAGGTGCTGGAGCGCTGCCCGGACTGTCAGCGTACGGTGACTGCGGATGGCAGTACGCCGCGCAATCTGGAGGGGTCGTCGCTGGAGACAATCCGCCACATGGTGGCCTCGGGGATGGGGGTAACGATCCTCCCGTGCACGGCGGTGGGGGCGGATCGTTATGCCCAGCGACTGCTGGCCGTGCGGCGGTTTCAGGATCCGGCGCCCAGCCGCCGTGTGGCCCTGGCATGGCGCACCAGCTTCCCGCGTCCGGAGGCCATCGAGGCGCTGCGGCGCGCGGTGCTCTCGACCCCGCTGACCTGCGTCGATTTTATCCAGCCCGGCGCGGGGTAGGCGGCACCAAGGTAATGCGGATTCGCGCGGGATGGGCTGCCGCGGCTCAGTTGCCGGCAAGGACGCGGTTGCGCCCGGCCTGCTTGGCCGCATACAGGGCCTCGTCCGCCGCCTGGTAGGCGGACTGCAGGGTGGCGCCGCGCCCGACGCCGGCCACACCAACGCTCGCGGTCACCTTGACCGCGCCGTCGCTCTCCAGCGCGGACTTGTCGGTGGCCTTGGCGCAGGCGCGCAGGGCGGCAATAGCCAGGCGGATGCGCTCGCCGCATTCCATGGCACGGCTGAGATCCGCGCCGGGCAGCACCGCCAGGAACTCCTCGCCGCCCATGCGCACACACAGGTCGGATTCGCGGGTGGTGCTGCGCAGGGTCTGCGCCACCAGGCGCAGGATGTCGTCGCCCACGCTGTGGCCGTATTCATCGTTGATCTGCTTGAAGTGATCGAGATCGATCGCCAGCACCGACATCGGGCGATCCTGGCGGCGGCAGTCGGCCAGCCACTGGGCGCCCTGTTTCTCGAAGGCGCGGCGGTTGCCGAGACCGGTCAGTTCATCGGTCTCCAGGCTTTCGTTCAGGCGCTGGAAACGCAGGGCGTTGGCCAGTGCCGGGGCGGCCAGCCCCAGCAAAGCCTCGATCAACTGCTGTTCGTCGTCGCTGAAGCGGCGTCCGCGCATCAGGATCAGCGAGCCCATGGTCTCGTTGTGGAAGCTCATGCCGTACTCGATGCGATGGCGATCCTCGTCGCCGCCGGACCAGGTCTCGTCACTCTCCTGCAGGATGAAGAACCAGCCGCTGTGGTGGACCTGGGCGTGCAGGTGTTCCTGCAGGCGGGCGAGGACGGTCCCGAGCTCGAGGCTGGAGGACAGGGCCTGCACGAAGGCAAGGGCATCAAAGGGCGTCCCGGCATCGCCAGTCGTCTTGCCCTTGGCGGATACCAGTCGCAGGTTGTGGGCGTTCCCGTCGCGGTTCATGGCCGTCTCGCTTGCATCGATCGTTGGATCGAGAGTAAAGCCAGATCCATGCCACTTATCGTATGTTTAGTGAAAACAGAGACTTGTGTCACGGATAACGGAGGCATTGACGGAAAATCGGCGATTTTTCGCCGCCCCCGGCAGGTCTTCACCGCTGCAGGCGGCAAGGGGTGGCAGGATTCTGACACCCTGCGCCGGGGCGGCGTTTCCCGAGGAACGGCCGGTCTACATGAGCCGGACGCGCGCTTGCCCTACACTGCGCCGCATGATTCGAATACAAGATATCGAGCTGCGTCGCGGCCGCCAGATCCTGCTGCAGCACGCCAGCCTCACCGTGCATGCGGGCTGGCGCGTCGGCCTGACCGGCGCCAACGGGTCCGGAAAATCCAGCCTGCTGGCGGCGTTGCAGGGCGAATTGAGCCTGGATGCCGGCGAAATCGACCAGCCCGCGGAATGGGTGGTGGCGCACCTTCCACAGGAGGTCCCGGGGAGCGAGCGCTCGGCCGTGGACTACGTGCTGGATGGGGATACCGAACTGCGCGACCTGCAGCAGCGCCTGGAGCAGGTGTCCGATGGCGCCGAGCAGGCCCGCCTGTTTGGGGCGCTGGAGGCGATTGACGGCTGGACGGCCGATGCCCGTGCGCGCCGACTGCTGGCAGGCCTCGGATTCGCTGCGGCGGATGCGGATCGGCCCATGAGCGATTTCTCCGGCGGCTGGCGCATGCGCCTGGGCCTGGCGCGCACGCTGATGACGCGCTCGGATCTCTTGTTGCTGGACGAGCCCACCAACCACCTGGATGTCGAGACCATCCTGTGGCTGGAGGACTGGCTGGCGCGTTATCCGGGGACGGTGATCGTGATTGCGCATGACCGTCGGTTTCTTGATTCGGTCTGCACCCATATCGCGCACATCGAGCGCGGTGGTATCGCGCTGTACGCCGGCAGTTACACCCACGCCGAGGCCAAGCGCGCCGAGGCCATGGCCCAGAGCGAGGCGTCGGCCGCAAAGGTGGCGGCCGAGCGCGCCCACCTGGAGGACTTTGTGCGCCGCTTCCGTGCGAAGGCGAGCAAGGCCCGCCAGGCCCAGAGCCGACTGAAGCGTCTGGAGAAGCTCGACGAGGTTGCGGTGATCCGCGCGGCCCGGCCGATTCACCTGGAGATTCCGACCCCGGAGCGTCTGCCCGACCCGCTGCTGGCGCTGGATCATGCCGAAGTCCGATCCGGGGATCGCGTCCGCCTGCATCCGACGACTTTACGTCTGCGCCCCGAGGACCGGATCGGCGTGCTGGGCCCGAACGGTGCCGGGAAATCGACACTCTTGACGCTGCTGGCCGGCGAGCTGGCCCCGACCGCGGGCGAGCGCCGCGTGGAGCCGAACCTGAAGGTCGGCTATTTTGCCCAGCACCAGAGCGAGCAGCTGGACCTGAAGGCCTCGCCCCTGGTGCACCTGCAACGTCAGGACCCGCGCGCCGAGGAGCAGCGCCTGCGCAACTTTCTCGGTGGCATGGGTTTTCCCGGCGAGAAAGCGGACGCTCCGGTGGGGCAGTGTTCCGGCGGGGAGCGGGTGCGCCTGGTACTGGCGCTGCTGATCTGGCAGGCGCCCTCGTTACTGCTGCTGGATGAACCCACCAACCACCTGGATCTGGACATGCGCGAGGCGCTGGCCGAGGCGCTGGAGAACTATGCCGGTGGCCTGGTGGTGGTGGCGCATGACCGTGAACTGCTGGCTCGCGTCTGCGACCGTTTCTGGAAGGTGGAAGGCGGCCACCTGAGCGACTTTGAGGGGGACCTGGATGACTACGCCCGCGAGCTCAAGGCCCGCGAGCGGGAAAGTGTCGCCGCGAAAGACCCTGGAACGCCCGCCACGACGTCCCCGAGTGGTCCGGCACTGTCACAGAAGGAACGGCGGCAGCAGGCGGCGCAGGCGCGTGCCGCGCTCAAGCCACTGAAAAAGAGTGCGGACCGAGCCGAGCAGGAATGTGTCCGTGTTCAGGAACGACTGGATGCGCTGGAGACCGAGTTGGCCGATCCGGCGCTGTACGCCGATGAGGCGGCGGATCGTCTGGCCCAATTGACCCGCGAACAGGGCGATTTGCGCAGTCGGCTGGAGACGGCGGAGGCCGAGTGGATGGAGGCGCTGGAGGCGCTGGAATCCGCCCGGGGTGAGACTGCGGAGTGAGGCCCTCTTCAAAGACCAACCCTTGAACTCGGGTATTGCGGGGTCTATACATAAGGGTGAATGCATTGGAGCGAGGAGTGATCCCCATGAATGCACAGGAACTGAATCGTCGCTGTGTCGAGCTCTTTCACAACCCGGATGCGAAGCTGCATTGCTGGCACCCGCGCATGTTCTGGAAAACCAACATGCTGGAGAACCCGAAGCCGGAAGACCTGCAGGAACCCAAGGTCGACCTGCGCGAGCTGGAGGTCATGCTATCGGAGGCCGCGCACGAGCCTTCGCAGTGCGCCGACGAGCTGGAGCAGGAAGAGCCCGGTCGGGCTGCATTGATCCGGCACATGATGGAGCGTGGCGAGATGCCGCTGCTGCATCGGCCGCACTGATCGTTCCATCTAGGAGCGATGATCGATTAGGGAGTGAGCCCCCAGCGGGGCTCGATCCCGTCATGTACTGGCGGGAGCATCGGCCCCCGGTAGCCTGTGCTGCCGGGGGCTTTTCCTTGCCGGTGAGCGGTTCGCTGGAGAGCGAGCGTTACTGGCGGATGAAATCCGAGAAGTAGAGGGCTGCGATCCGGGGTGCCCCGGTAATCTCCTCGAGCAACTCGTTCAGCTCCTCCGTGGCCTCGTTGCGCAGATCCTCGCGCGCGCCACCGCCGGTCAGGCTGTCCGGACTGCGCCCGCCAAGGATGCGGATCAGTCGGTCGCGCACTGCGGGAATGTGCTCGCGGATCGCGCGGGCGTCTTCCAGATCGTTGCCTTCCAGCTGGATGGAGGCCTGCAGGTAGCGTCCGCGGTCGGAGGACGCCATGTTCACCACCACCGGCTCCAGGGTCACGTAATGGCTGTCCAGGTCGTCCACGGCGAGCGCGAGGGGCGCGGTCAGCATCAGGACAATCCCCAGAAGAGCAAGGTGCAGGGAACGAAAGGGGCTGCGGATCATGGTGTGTGCTCCGGGGCGGGTTGCGTGCTGGAGGCGATCAGGTCGCCGCGTCGATGAGGCTCCTGATCAAAGTATGCCACCAGATGCTCATAGATTTCGGGCATGGCCTCGCGCAGGCGCGCCGGCTCGAAGAAAAAGGACTCTGTCGCGACGGCCAGGAACTCCTCCGGGGCGGTGGCCGCATAGGGGTCCAGCGGCAGCTCCGCTTCGTCGATCTCGCCGGACTCCACGGCCTCCACGAAAGCCTCGAAGGCCCGCGAGAAATCCTCCGTCCAGGCACCGGCCGACTGCCCGCGGCGTAGTGGCGGAAACCCGTTCACCTCGCCGTTGCCGGCGTCCAGTACGTGGGTCATCTCGTGCACGACCACAGCGCCGTCGCGCTCGACATCGTTCCACGACAGGATGACCGGGCCGCGTTCCCAGGCCTCGCCGGACTGGGGTATCGCCCCCTGATGGACGATGCCGGCCTCGTCCACCCACTCGTGTTCGGGCACGAAGGTGTCGGGATACAGGATCAGCGTGCGCCAGTCGCGGTACGGTTCGAGGCCCAGTTCCAGCACCGGCAGCGCGGCGTAGGCGGCGATCACCTGGCACTGCCAGGGTTCCGGTTCCGCGGCGATGCCGATGAATTCCTTTTGCGCCAGGATCTGGCCGACCAGTTCGCGCAGCCGGGAGCGCTCTTCCGGCGTGAGGCGGGCGATGAACGGGGCCCGTCGACGCAGGGCCTCCCACTCGTCGTTGTCCAGTTGCACGGCCTCGGGCTCCAGGCCGGCAAAGGGCCCGAGGATGCGCCGGAACAGGCCGCGCAAGGGAAAATTCGGCGTCGAATCCATCCGTCAATCGTCGCACGTTTGGCTGGCATGCGTCCGCCTGCGGCAGGCGATTGCCGTGGGGCGGCTAATGATTGCCGCTCCGCGGCCGTTATGCCCTGCAACCGGGAAAATTGACGGGGGCATCATGCAGATTGCCGATTATTCCATGCAGTTATCGAGCCAGCGTTTTGCGTTGGAGGCGACGCGGCGCGAGGCTCGCATGACCGTGGTCGAGGGAAGTGCGGTGCGTCCCCGACAGGGGCCGGAGCCGCCCGCGAATCCGGCCCCGGTAGCGCGTGCCTTGCAGAATTCCGCCCCCGGCGTGGCCGCACGCGCCCCGTTCGTGGGGGTAGCCCCGGCGGACAGCGAGTTGACCTCGGTGGACCAGCTGCGTACCGAGCTCCTGCGACTGATCCTGGAGCGCTTTACCGGGCGCGAGATCCGGGTGATCGATCCCGCCGACCTCAAGCCGGCCGACACCCCGCCGGAACCCCTCGAGCGACCCGTTGCGCGCCCCCCTCGTCCGGCGGCAGGGCTCAGTGTCGCCTGGTCCGTGGAGCAGACCCGGGTCGAGGTCGAGAGGACATCGTTCCAGGCTCAGGGGCGCGTGCACACGGCCGACGGCAAGACCATCGACCTGGATATTGCGCTGACCATGAGCCGCGAGTTCATCGAGCATAGCCGTCTGCAGGGTGGCATGGATGCAGAGCTGCACGATCCGCTGGTGATCAATTTCGACGCCCCGGCGGCAGCTCTTACGGACACCCGCTTCGAATTCGACCTGGACGCCGACGGTTCGCCGCAACAGGTGGCCTTTCTGCAACCCGGCAGTGGTTTTCTCGCGATCGACCGGTCTGGCAGCGGGCAGGTCGATGACGGCTCCGAGCTCTTTGGCCCGCTGACCGGTGATGGCTTCGCCGAACTGCGACGGTTCGATCATGACGGCAACGGCTGGATTGATGCGGCGGATCCGGTTTACGACCGCCTGCGCGTGTGGACCCGCGACGCCCAGGGCCGCGATCAGTTGCTGGCGCTGGGCGAGGTGGGCGTCGGGGCGATCTACCTCGGGCATGTCAGCACGCCTTTTGATCTCCGTCGCGGCGGCGACAACAGCCTTCTGGGGCAGGTGCAGTCGACCGGCGTCTGGGTGGGCGAGGATGGCCGCAGCGGCAGTGTGCAGCAGATCGACCTGAGCGCCTGACGGAACCCGCAGGGCCATTCCTGCGTCGAGGGGTACATAGCGGCTACCCTGTGCTTTCGTCCACTCCCCACGAGCGATCCGGCGCATGCGACTCGATACCCTGTTCCTTCGGCGGCGGTCGGCCCGGCCTTTTCTGCCGCGCTCCCCGCGAGCTGCGCCATTGCCGCGCTGGCTGGTTGGTCTGTTGCTGGTGGTGCTTGCCCTGGGGCTGGGAGGCTGCGGGGGCGAGCCCTCGCAGGCGGGTGATGAGCCGGCCGCCGAGGCCGCGACGCCGATCGCGGCGGTGGAGCTTCAGCCGCGGGATCTGTCGCGCGAGCTGATGGTGTCCGCGCGGGTCGAGCCGCGGGCGTGGGTGCGCCTGGCGGCGCGCACCGATGGTGTGGTCGAGGCGGTGCATGTCGAGGAAGGCGATTGCGTGGAGCAGGGCGAGACCCTGGTCGAGCTGGACGTGGCCGAGGAGCGCGCGGAGCTGGCGCGGGCCGAGGCGCATGTCGAGGAGGCCCGGCTGGAATACGCGCGCAGTGCCGAGTTGCGTGACGAGGGGATTGCCAGCCGAGCCAGCTACGAACGGGCACGTGCCGCGTTGCGCTCGGCCGAGAGCGAACAGGCGTTGTGGCAGGCACGGGTAGACTACGGCACGCTCGCCGCCAGCCGTGACGGCGTGATCACCGAGCGCATGGTCGAGCCCGGCGAGGCGGTCGCCGCGCGCGATACATTGCTGGAACTGGTCGATACGACCACGCTGGTCCTGCGTCCCGGGGTGTCCGAGCTGGACGTGCGCGATCTGGTGGTGGGCCAGGATGTGCCCATTCGGCTGGATGCGTTTCCGGATGCCGATTACGTCGCGAAGATCCGCCGCATCTTTCCGGCGGCCTCGCCGGACTCCCTGCAGGTGACGGTGGAGATTGCCCTGCCGGCCGAGGCGGCCGACAACGGCGTGCGTCCCGGCAATCTCGGGCGCATCCGCATGACGGTCGACGAACGCCCGGATGTGCTGGCGGTCCCGGCCGCCGCCATCGGCGAGGACGGCGACCAACGCTATGTCTATGTGGTGGTGGACGAACAGCTGGAGCGCCGCAGCGTCGAGACCGGCGTGACCCGAGGCCCATGGACCGAGATCACGGACGGCCTGGAGGACGGCGACATCGTGCTGGCCACCAACCCGATCGACATGCGCGAGGGCCAGCGCGTGCGCATCGTCGGCTGGCGGGGCTAGAAGATGACCGCCGAGCCGGAGGACCGTCCGCGTGGGCGGGTGACCAGCTTCTCCATCCGCCGACCGGTGGCGATCATGGCGCTGGCCTCGGTGGTGATCGTGCTCGGCATGTTCTTTGTTGATCGCCTGCCGGTGGACCTGCTGCCGCACGTCGAGTATCCGCATATCCGCGTGACCGTGAACCATCCCGGCACCTCGCCGGAGGTGATGGAGGAACAGGTGACCCGCGTGCTGGAACGCAACCTCGCGGCCACCGAGAACCTGACCCGCATCTACAGCCGTGCCTCCGAGGGCCGCACCAACGTCAATCTGTTGTTCGAGTACGGCACCAACCTGGATCTGGCGTTGCAGGACGCAGCGCGCCACCTGGAGCTCGCGCGCACCCAGCTGCCGGACGATTTCGAATCCCTGCGCCTGTACAAGTACGACCCCTCGCAGGACCCGATCTGGGAGGCGGGGTTTTCCTCTACCGTGCGCTCGGAGACCGCGGTGCGCGACTGGGTGGAACACCAGCTGGCGCCGCAGTTGATCGCGATCCACGGCATCTCCTCGGTGGAGGCCTCCGGCGGGCAGGAGCGCGAGCTGGAGGTGATCCTCGACCAGGAGCGGGTGCGCGGCTATGGCCTTTCGCTGGCGGCGATCAGCGCGACGCTGGAGGACGAGAACCGCGAGGTGGCCGGGGGCTGGGTGACCTCCGATACCTTTGACGTGATGGCCAAGACCGAGGGGTTGTTTGCCTCCGAGGCGGACGTGCGCAATGTGCTGATCCCGTTGCCGGGGCCGCAGTCCGCGCATGTGCGCCTCGGCGAGCTGGCCGAGGTGCGCGATGGCCACCGCGAGCAGCGCCTGTTCATCCGCCTGGACGGCACGCCGGCCGCGCGCGTGTCCGTGTTCAAGCTGCCGGACGCCAACACCGTCGAGTCGGTGGACTCGGTGCGCGCCACGCTCGAACGACTCGAGCGCTCGGGGTTCATCCCCGAGGACATCCAGTGGGAGGTCGTCAGCGACTCCGCGCCGTTCATTCGTGGCGCGGTCAGTTCGGTGGGTACCGCTGCGATCCTGGGCGGCGTGCTGGCGATGCTGGCGGTGTTCCTGTTTCTCGGCAGCCTGCGCAAGAGCTTCATTATCGGGTTGTCGATCCCGATCGCGTTGATGGCGACCTTCGCCATGATGGGCCTGGGCGGGCTCACCCTGAACATCATCAGCCTCGGCGGGCTCGCGCTGGGGGTGGGGCTGTTGCTCGACAACGCCATCGTGATGCTGGAGAACATCGTCCGCCATCGCGACAAGCTCGGAAAGTCGCCGGAGCAGGCGGCCCATGACGGGGCCGGCGAGGTGGTCTCGGCGGTCATCGCGGGTACCCTGACCAATCTGGCCGCGGTGCTCCCGTTCCTGCTGATCACCGGGATCGGGGCGCTGATCTTCCGCGAGCTGATCCTGACGCTTTCGTTTGCGATCATCGCGACCCTGGCCGCGGCCATCACCCTGGTGCCGATGCTCGCGGCCCTTCTTTCGCGCATCCGCTGGGAGAGTGGGCTGGACCGCACCTGGCTGCTGCGTGGGTTTGATCGCGGGGTGCAGGGACTACGCCGACGTTACCGGCGTCTGTTGCCGAAGGTCTTGCGCCTGCGCTGGGCGGTGCTGGGGGCGGCCGTCGTGTTGCTGGCCGGTGCGGTGCAGGTCGGCGGGGAGCTTGGTAACGAGTTCCTGCCGCAGGTGGACGATGGTCAGGTCAGCGTGCGCATGGTCCTGCCGCCGGGAACCCCGCCGCACGAGACCGATGCCGCCGCACGCGATATCGAGGCCGCGCTGGAAGATCTGCCGCATGTGGAGAGCGTGTTCGCGATGGTCGGCGGGCACCTAGGTGGCGGCGTGGTCAACGAGCGCCCGGGCACCTCCAATATCACCGTCCAGTTGACCCCGGCCGGACAGCGCGAGATGAGCGCGGGACAGTGGGTGGCCGAGGCGCAGGAGGCAATGGATGCGCTGGAACTCCCCGGGGCACGGATTACCGTGCGACCGCCGAGTATCCAGGGGCTGCAGTTCAGTATCACCGGGGATGACCTCTCGATTGCGGTGGTCGGGGCGGATCTGACCGAGATGCGCGGCATTGCCCGCGAGATCGCCGGGCGCCTCGAAGGCATCCGGGGCCTGGAGGGCGTCGAGGTTGGACGCGAGGACCAGAGTCCGATTCTGCGCGTGCATGTGGATCGCGAGCGGGCGGCTGCGCTGGGTTTGCAGGTGGGCCAGGTGGGGCAGGCGATCCGCGACGCGGTGGAGGGATCAGTGCCGACGCAGTACGTCCGCGACGATCGCGAGTACGACCTGCGCGTGCGCCTGCCGCGCGAGGATGTGCAGGATACGGCCACCCTAGGGCGGATGATCCTGTTCCGCGACAACGGGGATCCCGTGCGCCTGGCGGACGTGGCCGAGTTCGAGATCGGCGAGGGGCCCGCGCATATCGAGCGCGAGAACCAGAGCCGGGTGGTGCGCGTGAACGGCGACATCAACACCGAGGTGAACGATGTCGGTTCGGTGATGACCGAGGTCGAGCAGCGCCTGGCCGAGGTGGATGTGCCCGAGCACTACAGCCTGCTGATCGGTGGCGAGTGGGAGACCATCCAGGAGACCCAGCGCGAGATGGCCACAGTGGTGGCGCTCGCGATCTTCCTGGTGCTGGTGGTGCTGGCGGTGCAGTACGAGCGCCTGGCGAATCCGCTGGTGATCGTGGCGGCCGCGCCGTTGTCGCTGATCGGGGTGGTCGCGATCCTGTGGGCGACCGGCACGCCAGTCTCCGCCCCGGTGATGATCGGGGCGATCCTGTTGATCGGGGTGGTGGTGAACAACGCGATCCTGCTGGTGGAGTACATCGAGCAGGGCCGTCGACTCCGTGGCCTGAGCCCGGCGCGGGCGGTCGTGGAGGCCGGGGCATTGCGCCTGCGCCCGATCCTGATGACCACGCTGACGACGGTGCTGGGCATGTTGCCGCTGGCCATCGGCCTCGGCGAGGGGGCGGAGATCATGCGCCCGTTGGCGCTGACGGTGGTGGGTGGTCTGATCGCCGGGATGATTCTGACGCTACTGGTGGTGCCCTGCCTGTACCTGGTGGTGAACCGGGCCGCGGAGAGGGTGAAGCGGCGCCTGACCGGAGGCATGCGGGACACCGCTGCCCGCACAGCCTGAAAAAAGGCCCGCTACCGAGAGGCTCGCGGGCCTTGTCTGGATGCTAGAAGCGGTAGCCGAGACCGACCATGAAGCGCGAGGCATCGGGGTCGAAGCGCAGCACAACCTCGTCCTCGATCCTGTAGCGCTCGCTACTGTAGAAGGTGTAGGAGTACTCGGCGCGCATGAACAGGCGATTGTCCATCTGATATTCGACCCCCAGGCCGAGGCGGGCGCCATTGAGGTTGTCCTTGAAACGGATGGACATGTCCTCGTCCGTTTCCGTCAGCCGGTAGTCCAGCCGCGAACGCTGGTAGCCGGCCAGGCCGTAGAACAGAACGTTGTCGTTTACCGTGGTGCCGAGCCGGCCGGTGATGCCATAGCTGTATTTGCTGTCGATGCCAAGTTCCGCGTCGTCAATCCGAACTGTCAGATCGGCATCCTCGGTCTGTGCATCGAACTCGACGCCCAGGTAAAGCCCGTTGTCCAGGACAGTGCCCCAGCCGGTCATTACGCCGCCGGTAAGGCCAGAGGCGCTAAGGCCGGAGATACCTCCGTCGCCGCCTTCGCGGTAGTCGATGTCATAACCGACCCAGCCGAGCTGGCCGCCGATGTAGGAACCGTGAAAGGGGCTCGCCTGAACCGCTCCGGCCGAGGCCAAGAGGATGCAGGTGCCGGTCACGGCGGTGGCAAGGCGATAATAGCTGGACATGGTGGCTCTCCTTTGTGGTGTGGTGGCGGAAGTGAACGGGTGCCCCGTCCGGGCGCATAGTGGCATAGGCGGCTAGACGGGGCGCCCGCCCTTGTGTGCCAGAATGGGACGATCGAGCGCCGGGCGTGTGGGTGCCCCTGCATGAATCTAGGGCATGCGTTGCGCCGCTCCCGGTACGATTCGCCCAAGGAGGCGCTGATCAGCGCCTCCCGTACGCACACAAGAAAGTAAAAAGAACAGGAGTCGAGCGATGCGCGGACAAGCGGGAATTCTGGCGGGACTATTGGTGGGGTTGCTCGGGTGGGGCGTGGCGAGCGCCGAACCGATGCATACGGTGGAGGAACTGAATCAGGCCCCGGCCGAGCTGGATGGGGAAGAGGTCCGGCTCGAAGGCATTGTGGGCCGGGTGAACGAGGACATCATGGGGCGCAATTTCATCTACTTCGTCGACGGTACCGGCAGCGAGGGTGACTACATCACCGTCACTTCCACCGAGTTGCCCGAGGTGGGCGACCGCGTCTCGGTGACCGGAACGCTGATCCTGGATCGCGACTTCGGGGCAGGCTACAGCTACCCGGTGATCCTCGAAGGCGCCAAGTTCACCGAGCAGTAGCCGCATGTCATGATCGTGCATGTCGGGGCACTCCGACATGCATCCAGGCCGCACAGGGTGGTGCGGCTTTCAGATATCCCAGGGAGGGGAGACGATGTCCATCAAGGATCTGCTGTTTCGGTTTGTACTGCTTTATTTCTCGCTGTCGATCGCTGCCATGGTAGCGGGCGCCTATGTCGATCTGGATCAAGCCGGTACGGCGATCGGGATGGGCATTCTGGCGCTGGCGGTGGTGTGGCCCTGCGAGTCCTTCGGGCGCAGGAACGGGCGCTATCTGTCGCGCGCCGAGAAGTGGCGCGTGATCGCCGCCATGATCGCGGTGCTCCTCGGTACACAGATTCCGCTCACCCTGCTGGTGATGTGGGCCGAGGGGATTGCACTGGACGCCGTGATGCTCGGGATCGTGGGGGGCGTCGCGTTGTTGTATGCCGGGACCGTGGTGGCAATGGTTAACTTCACGGGCCGCAACCTGCGCAAGCGAGGCCTGGTCGCCGGGGAAAGCGCGGGGTAGGCACCCTGTTGGTCAGTCGGCCAGGTGGCGTTTGAGCCACTCGATCTCGTCCGCGGACCGGTCTGCGTTGGTCACTGCCTGCCAGGCATCGATGTAGTGCTCGGTGGCGTAGACGTGGCCGTAGCCGCGCGGGGCGGCGTCGCCGATCGCGACGTCGACCGCCAGTTGCAACATGGTGATCACCGGGTACCAGGTCAGGTCCGGGGAGACATCCGGGCCGCGCGGGGCCTGCATCCATTCTGGCTGGCGGTACAGCGCCTGGGGCTCGAAGAAGGTGACCGGGTCGCTCGCGTACTGCAGGTAGACGATGCGCATCGGGCCCCATTCGGCGCCGGGGATGTCCAGGTGGTTTCCCTGATTGGTGAAGCGCACCACCGAACTGTCGCGAAAGCGCGGCAGCCAGGCCGGCGAGTCGGGTTGGCGCTGGCGTTTGATGTCGCGCCAGGTCTCGCTACGAAACGGAGGGCCGGCCCACAGCGCGCCGGAGAACGGGTCGCCGATCACGTCGTACAGGTCCGCGGCCCGCTCGGAGTTCAGCGCGCCCAGACTAAGGCCGTAGAGGTACAGGTCCGGGCGGGCGTCCGGCGGTAACTGTTTCCAGTAGCCGTAGATCTCCGCGAACACCGCCTGGGCGGTCTCATGACCGTACTGCGATTCCGCCATCAGCGACAACCAGCTCGGCAGGTAGGAGTACTGCACGGCCACGGTGGCCACATCGCCACCGTGCAGGTACTCGACCGGCTGGATCGCACGGTTGTCTACCCAGCCGCGTCCGGTGGGCGTGGCCAGCACCAGCACCGAACGGTCGAAGGCATTGACCCGCAGCATCTCCTGCAGGGCCAGTCGTGCGCGTTCCTCGATGGTCTCGGCGGCGTTCAGCCCCACATACACGCGGATGGGATCCAGCGCGGTCTCGCCGGAAAACTCGCTAATCGCGGCGGCGTCCGGGGCTTGGTCGATGAAGCGCTGGCCCTGGCGGCCCAGGCCCTCGTCCCAGCTGATCAGCGAGGCCGGGCTGCCGGTGCGGAAGGTCGCGCCCGGTTGCTCCGCCCCGGGGTGTTCGCGTACGTCGAACTGCTGGAAGCTGCGATCGGCGGCGCGCAGGCTGTATTCCAGGATGACCCCATCGATCACCGCCCAGAACACCCCGGCCGCCACCAGCACGCCAATTACGTTGGACAGCCGGCGCGGGATGAAGCGGCGCAGGTGCCGCGCGAGGAAGCGCACCAGCAACTGGAACAGCCGCGCCACCGCAAGCGTGGCGATGAACACCGCCGCTGCGATCAGCCCCAGGCGGATGGGGAATCCACCGTCCACCGGCTCCTGTTCCATGAGCGCGCGGATGCTGTTCTGCCACTCGGTGGCTTGCCACAGGAAGATCAGCACGATCAGCACGGCCCCGCCGCCGGCGATCACGACCAGGGTGTTGTGGGTGCGCTCGCCGAGCTCCGGCAGTTCCAGGTACGACCACAGCCAGTGGAAGAACACGCCCAGGCCGTAGCCGGCCGCCAGCGACACCCCGGACAGGATGCCCTGGACGTCGTCGGTACGCGGGATCAGGCTGGGGGTCAGCGAGGCGGCAAAGAACAGCGTGGCCAGGATCAGCCCCGGGATCGACAGCGTCCCGAGGATGCGGGTGGCCCAGGCCGGCCAGATGAAGGCTCGCAGGCGGGTTTGCAGGCGGCCGACGACGGACATCGCGTTCGCGCTTCCTTGGCGGGGTATGGAGGCGCTCATCCTGTCCGCCCCGCCGGCTGGGTTCAAGTTTCCGCGCCCGCGGGCGGCCCGCCGATATCGCGTTTTGTTGTGTCCCCGTCATTGCGAGGAACGCAGCGACGAAGCAATCGCTGTCCGGCGCCACCAATGCCTCTTAACGTGCTTCGACCCCTCGTGCTTCGCTGCCTCGTAATAAGGCCTATTGGGTTGTGACGGACTTGCGAAAGCGAAAGCTGCCCTCGACCATGCGCAGGGCCACGCCGAATAGTGCGACTTGCAGCAGGAGTCCACCGGTTGCCGCGCCCACCGCGAGGCCGGTGGCGAGCCCCAGTGCCATCAGCAGCATCAGCAGTGTGGCGGCGACCCGGCTGCGCAGCCAGCCGCCCACCAGTGCCAGCAGGGCGACCAGCGTGCCTTCGAGCATGGTGGGCGTGTGCTGCACCAGGACACCCAGCATCACCACCACAACCCCGGCAAACACCAGCACCCAGCCGGCCACGCGCGCCAGGCGCTGGGCCTGTTCGCTGTTCTCGATGGATTGCAGCAGCAGAAGCAGGTCGGCGCCGGCCCCTGCCCAGTGGCGTGATCGCGATTCGTTCATTGTGTCCACGGTACTACAGGGCCATGACAGCCCGGTGACAGGCGCCTACCTATCGTTTGGCCAGGAGCGAATCAAGATCGAGTGTATTGACCGCGGGGGTGTCCGTCTTCGCGTGTTGCACAGTGCCATGATCGGACCAGTGCAGCAGGCTGAGGTTGCCGGCGCGGTCCTCCACCAATGCGGTGCAGTGTTCGACCCAGTCGCCGTCGTTGCAGTAGAGGACATCGCCGAAGGACTCGACGTTGGGTTTGTGGATGTGGCCGCAGATACAGCCGTCGAAGCCACCCTTGCGTGCGGCGGTGACGGCCGCATGCTCGAAGCGGCGGATGTATTCTCGGGCGGCGTGGCTGACCCGGGTCTTCAGCCACGCGGATAGCGACCAGTACGGGTGGCCAAGGCGGCTGCGGATGGTATTCAGGTAGCGGCTGCCACGCAGCAGCATGTTGTAGCCCACATCGCCGAGCCAGTGCACTAGCCGGCTGTGGCGCACGACTCCGTCGAATTCGTCGCCATGGGTCACGCGAAAGCGGCGGCCGTCGGCCGTCCAGTGCACCAGTTCGCGTTCGATGCGTACGCCGCGGATCTCGGAACCGACGAAGTCCCGCACCACTTCATCGTGATTGCCGGGGATGTAGATGACCTCGACTCCGTGCAGCGCGAGGGACAGGACCTGCTCGACGACGGCCGCCTGGGTTGCGTTCCAGATGATGCGCCGACGCATGGCCCAGAGGTCGAACACGTCGCCGACCAGCACCAGGCGGTCGCAGTTGACCTGGCGCAGCAGGTCCAGCAGGTAGTCCGCGCGGCACTCGCGGGTGCCCAGGTGCAGGTCGGACAAGAACAGGGTGCGGCAATCCAGGGTGGCCATCGGATACTCCCGCTGAGGCGTGCCGCCAGCATCGCGTTGTGCAGTGACCGGCTGGTGGCGAGCGGATGACAATTGGGTGATGGAGCGGGTCCCGTCAGGGCCAGACAATCAGCAGCCAGATCACGGCGGCATGCAGGAAACCGAGAAGGACCGCGGCAGAGCCCATGTCCTTGGCGCGCGCCGCAAGCTTGTGCTGTTCCGGCCCGAAGCGGTCCACGGTGGCCTCGATGCCGGAGTTCAGTACCTCGATGATCAGGATCAGGAACAGGCTCCCGAGCAGGAGGGCCCGCTCGGTGGGAGTGTCGCCAACGACCAGCGACAGCGGCGCGAGCAGCACCACGAGGATCAGTTCCTGGCGAAAGGCCTCCTCATGACGAAAGGTTGCCCGCAGGCCACGCCACGAGTACACGAAGGCGCGCAGGATGCGGTCAATACCGGTTGCGCCGCTGTTGGCCATGGTCGTGTTCCCGAGAATCGGTTGAGAAAGGGGTCAGTGCGATCGGCCGGGCGCTGGGTGCGGGCCACTGATTGTATGGGGGGTGCCTGCCAGGTCCTGATACAGGGCGAGCAGTTGTTCGGCCATGCGGCGTTCGCTCCATTGCTGCACCCACCGTCCATGTGCGTCGCGCATCGCCCGCTGGCGGTCGGGGTCGTCCAGAACCGCTGCGACCCGTTCGGCAAAGGCGGCGGGGTCTTGTGGGGTGACCTCGGCGCCGGATTCTGCGGTCAGGATGTCGACGGTCCCCAGGTGCGCGGTGGACACGACCGGCAGTCCACTGGCCATGGCCTCCAGCAGCACCAGCCCCTGGGTTTCGGTCGCCGAGGCAAACACGAAGGCGTGCCCGGCGCGGTAGCAGTCGACAAGCGATGAGGCACGATCCAGGTATCCGCACCAGTGAAGGTTGTCCTCCAGTCCCATGTGCTCGGCCTGGCGCTGCAGGGCGTCCTTGGCCGGCCCCTCGCCCGCGATTAGTAGCAGGATGTCGGGGCGCTGCTCGCGCAGATGCAGCAGCATCTTCAGCAGGAAGCCGATGTTCTTCTCGAAGGCGATGCGCGAGACATGCACGAGCATTTCGCGACCGTAGGGGATGTCCCGTTCGGTTCGGAACAGGTGTCCGTCGCCCCCGGTCCAGGCCTCCGGATCGATGCCGGTAGGCAGGCGGACAATCGGTGTCTTGATCCCGTAGTCCAGCAGGGCCTCGCGCAACGCGGTGGAGGGGGCGATCACCCGGTCCACCGCATTGCACTGGCTGCGCGATATGCGGCGCGCGAAGGCCCTCAGCCAGGCGGCGGGCAGCCATGGCAGGTAGTGCTGCAGGTACCCCTCGAAGAAGGTGTGATAGGTCTCCACCACCGGGACCTGCCAGCGTCGGGCGAGATTCAGTCCGGCGTAATGCGCCACGAAGGGCGTGTGGATGTGTATCAGGTCGGTGTGTTCGATGCCTGCTTCCTGGAGGTACCTCCGGATGAGGCCGCCCTTCAGGATGCGATCCTCCGGGTCCACAATCAGGTAGCGCGATGGGATGCGGATCAGGTCCGGGTCGTTGGGTGCGGGGCCAGGGTGGGCGCTCAGTCCAGGGTAGGCCGGGGCCACCAGCGTGACGCGATGACCGAGTTGTTGCAGCTGCGAGCGGAAACTGTACAGCGAGGTGGAGACCCCATTGATCCGGGGAAAGTACACATCGCTCAGCATCAGAATGTGCACGGCGGCACCTGTCACGGGACTCGAGTCCCGAAGTCTGGTCCATGTGCATGACCGTGTGATGGCGCAGATCTTGCGGAAATGTTGCAAGGAAAGCCGTAATGATCGGTGCGATGGTCGGGGATGTCATCGGGTGACGATCCGCGCCAGGGATTCGGTTCCCCGACGACTCGGTGCTGACGGTCGCGGTGGCGCGGGTGATCCTGGAGGACGGGGATTGCCGCCACTATGGCCATGCGCCGGGGTGGTGCTGCCCGGATGCGGGTTGAGGAGCGCGTCTTGTAGGCTGGCTGCCGGAGACCGATCCGCAGCCCTGCAGGAGTGGGGGCAACGGGGCGGCGTCTCCCTAGCGGTAGACCCGGACTTCCTGTTCCCAGCCTTCCACGCTGCGGTTGGCGCAAAACTCCTGTACCTGCCCGTCGGCGTAGCGGATTTCCATGTTGAAGCCGGCTGCGGGGACATGGTTCAGTGCCACCCGCCGGTGTTCCCCGGGGCGGAGCTGGCCCTCGCGGATGCTCGATTCCGACAGGTCGTGGCCGAAGTCGAAGTGGATCGCCTGGATCAGCACGTCGCTGTCATTGTGCACCGTGACCATCAACGCCCCCTCGGCCGGTGGGCGCTCGACGCCCCAGTGCACGGCGGCGGCACCGAGCACGAGCCCCAGCACGAACAGCCAGGTCGCGGGCGCGCGTAGCGCATCCACGCCCCGGTCCTCCCAGCTATGGTGTTCTCCGGACGACTCCACGTCTCATCCCTTGATTATTAGGGATTGCTAATCTACAAGATCGGCCGGCATCGGGATACCGGGCGGCCGCGATATCCGGGAAGGCTGCCGCCCCGCAGAAAGCGCCATGGGCGCTGCAGCGGGCTGTCAGTCGAGCCCGAGGACGCGCAGGCGCTCGAGCAGGCGTGGATGATCGAAGTCGCGGGCGCCGATGGCGCGGTAGGCGATGCGGCCCTCGGGATCGATGATGAACGTGGTGGGGATGCCGCGAACCGGCCAGCGGTCGATGGTGGCGGAATCCTGGTCCAGCAGCAGAGGGAAATCGACCGGGTAGTCGGCGGTAAAGAAGAAGATGCGATCGGCGTCTTCGCCCACGTTCACGCCCAGCACCACCAGGCCCGCATCGCGCAACTGCTCCCAGAGCCGTTGCAACGACGGCAGCTCGTCGCGACAGGGTGGGCACCAGGTGGCCCAGAAGTTCACCACCACCACACGTCTGCGATAGTCCTCCAGTCGGTGGTGCTGCCCATCGATGTCCTCCAGTGCCAGGGGCGGACCCTTGGGGCGTGGATCCAGCGCGGTCAGGTGCGTGGCTTCCGCCCACACGGGCCGCAGCGAAAGGCCGAGCAGGCCACCGGGGACTGCAGTCAGGAAGCGGCGCCGGTTCATCATGGTTCGGCCTCGTCCCGTTCCGGTTCCCCGGCGCAGCGCAGATCGGGCAGGGTGGACTGCCGCGGGGTCGTCTGCTGCCGCCAGTGCACGGTCAGATCAAATGTCGTGCTGGGCGGATGCTTGAAGACGATCATGCCCATCAGCCAGTCGCCGGGCTGGAACCGGTGTTCGCCAGGGAACAAGGCCCAGCGAAAGGCGATGCGGGCTACTTCCGGAACCTCCCGGCTCGCCCACTCGTCCTGCCAGTCGCGGTTGGGGAGCGGTCGCGCGGCCCCGTTGGGCGTTTGGCTGCGCCATTGGCGCAGGTCCACGGTGGCCGATGCGCTGCGGTCGGTATTGCGCAGGACGCCCTGAAACACGCAGTGGCCGGCGATGAACGTCGCATCCTCGGTGTCGAACCCGCGGCCCAGGAAGAACGCGCGGGTCTGGTCCGGGAGCCGCTGTGCGAGTTCCAGCGAAAGCCCCCCGCCCTGCCAGTGCCAGGTCATCAGCCCACTGTCGGGGTCGGTATGCACCTGCATCTCCTCCGCCGTCCCGGTGCCGCCCGGAAGGGCCAGCCCTGCCAGAGTCAGAAGCGTCCATGCGACGACCGTCAACCCTGGGCCGGGCATTGGGCGCCTCGTGGCAAACCGACGGGGTGGCCTGGCGCGGCGTCCCTACGACCCACCAAGGACATGATCCAGCAGCGCCTCGAAGGCGGGCTCGGCGTTTTCCACGGCACGTTCAAGGCTCGGGTGCGGCTGCAGCGTCGTCATGAACTTCGGGTGCAGCATGGACAGTTTCGTGCCCCCGTCCTCCTCGTACAGGCCGATGTGGCCGCAGGGCATCATCGCCCCGACATGCAGCCCGGCATCCAGGATGTCCGGTCCCAGCGGCAGGTAGCAGACCTTGAGCGCGGTGATGTCACCGCCCGCCAGGTCGAACTCGGCCAGAAAGATCCAGTCCTCCTCGTTTTCGGCGTATTCGCGAATCGCCCCCGCCAGGTCCGCGCGCGACTGTTCGCAGTCGCGGATGATGAAGTGGTCGTCTGGCTCGGTGGCTGCCAGCGGGGCGGACAGCGCCAGTGCAGTGGCCAGCGTGAAGGCGGCGATGGGTGTGAGTGTTTTCATGATCGTGTCCTCCAGGTGGGTGGGTGCAGGCGCGTCAGACGCGAACGATCTCCGGTTTCAGTGACCCGGAGATCATCGGCAGCGCTTCCTTTTCGCGCTGCCCAATCCCGAGTCCGTCCAGGGTCTCGGCGAGGTCGTCGACCACGGCGGCGAACGCCTCCTCGCGGATGTTCATGCCGCGATGGATGGTCAGCCTGTCGCGGTCCCTGCAGGCCGCCGGTGCCGTTGCAGATGCATCCGTGTTGCCCTCGTCGAAGATGCTGCCTTGCTGCCCAGGCGTTCGTAGGGATTGGCTCCGGTCATGGATGAGTCCTCCTCGCGCCGTCGTTAACGGGTGGCCACGTACCAGTTGTTCTGAGGGTCGTGGACCAGCTGGTGGACCCGGATGTCGTGAAAGCCGGCGCGCTCCAGGTAGTCACGTGCCCTGGGCTCGCCCCACATCGCGCCCAAACCGGGTCCGCCCCGGGCGAGCGATACCGGCATGCAGTGCATGCAGGAGATGGTGTAGAGAAAGGGTCCGAGCGGATGCTCGAGATCGCCATGAATCTGTCCGGAGCCGCGGATGTCCTGCATCAGGTAGATGCCTTCGGACTCGAGCGCGCGGTGAATGCCCGTCAGTACGCCCAGCGGGTCGGCCTGGTCGTGGATGGCATCGAAGGTGGTGATCAGCGCGAACTGTTGCGCGGCCACATGCCGATCCAGTTCGGCCGCGTCGGCCTGGATGAATTCGACGTTCCCCAGCCCGGTGGCGCGTGTCTCGGCACGGGCGCGCTCGATAGCCTCTGTGGACAGGTCCAGGCCGGTGAACCGGCTGTGCGGGTAAAGCGTGGCCAACTGGTTGAGGATGCGCCCGCTGCCGCAGCCGATATCCAGGACCTGAATGCCGCGCTCGAGGTGGTCGGTCAGGCCCGGAACCAGGGGCAGGATGTCGCTTTCCAGTGACGACAGTACGGACTGGCCGCTGTCCTCGGCCATCACCTCGTGGAAGCGCGTGTAGTGCTCGTACCCCACGCCACCGCCGGTGCGGAATTTCGCAACGATCGTGTCCTCCACCCCACCCAGCAGGCCGATGTACTGCGCAAACACGGCCAGGTTGTCGGCCGCTGCCGCGCGCGTCAGGCAGGCGGCGTGTTCCGCGGGCAGGGCAAACCGTGGGCCATCCGCATCCACCGTGACGATGCCGCCGGTCGCCATGGCCCCGAGCCATTCCCGTACGTAGCGCTCGTTCAGGCCCACGGCGGCGGCGATCTCGCCGGAGGTGGCGGGTGGCCGGTCGCGCATGTGGTCGAACAGCCCGGTGCGGTGCCCGATCGACAGGGTCAGGCACAGCGCGCCGTGGTTGAGCACGCTGACCAGATGCTCGCCGAAGTCCTCGGCGGCAGATGGGGGTGACAGGCATTCCGGGGCTGACGACATGCAGTGGACCTCCGCCAGGACAAGCCGGGCCGGGTGTCGGCGTTACTTCGAGCCTAGGCGGGGAAGCCCTTGCGGGCGGTCACGATCTTGCGGGGGTGGGGCGAATCTTGCGGTGGAGTTCAGGGGCGCATGGATCCGCTTTTAATGCAGGCGCCGGTACGCCGCGGGGGCGACACCCAGGGCCTGGCGGAAATGGCGGACCAGCTGTTGCGGGGAGTACCCGGTCGCGGCAGCGATCTCGGTGATGCTCAGTGATGTTCGGGTCAGCAGGTCGCGGGCGTGCTCCACGCGCAGGCGGGTGAGATAGCGATGCGGTGGCAGGCCGTGCGTATCGCGAAAGGCGCGCGCGAAGTGCCAGGGCGAGAGTCCGGTCAGGGCCGCCAGATCGCGCAGCGTGATGCGCTGATCCAGGTGGCATTGCATGTAGTCAATCACCCGTGCCGACTGGTGCGGTGCCAGGCCGCCACGGCGCCTGTCCAGGTCCCGGTCGTGTTCGGCCATGCGGGCCAGGCGCACAACCAGAACGGCGAGCATGCTCTCGACGAACAGTTGCGCGGCCGGGTCGTCGCGGTCCATCTCCTGCCACAGGGCATCCAGGGCCTGGGTGATCAGGGGGTCCCGGTGGTGGCGGGTATGCAGGTGGCCAAAGTCCAGCGGATCGCCGGGGGCGCGCTCCAGGCAGTCCCGGGCCAGCTCGGGCGGGATGCCGAAAAACCGCATGCGTGCCGGGTCCCGCATATGGCAGCGTCCCGCGACCTGCGGGGCGATCACCACGAATTCGCGCGGGCCGGCGCAACCGGAGAACGGACCGGCCCCGATGTCACAGTGGTAGCGAAAGGGGGTGCCCACGGACTGGCTCAGCATCAGTTCGCAGACTGGCGGGGTGCTCAGGTGGCCGGCCGGGTGCGCGTTCTCGATCATCGGCACCGGGAGATCGGGTCGCGCACGGGCCTCCTCCAGGAACGGCGCGTCACGTCCCCGGGCGAAGAAGTCGAGCATGCTGGATGAACGTTGCAGCATTCCGTGTACCCCGCAACTTTGTTATAGGCCATTTGGGAACCGCTTGCGGTGCAGGCGTCGCACGAACCTCGCGGACCGCGCCGGGTCGTATGTGACCGTGGCGTTGCATTCGGGTATGTTCGCCGGGTTTCGATGACCGCAGGGTTACCATCACGTGAGTACGGACGAGCGCAAGCTGCAGGATCTGACGCACCAGCTGGCCGAGGCGCTGGCGGGTGTCGGGTTGCACGGGCAGATCGGGCTGGAAAAGGAGACCCTGAGGGTCGGGCCGGAAGGCTCGCCGGCGCTTACGCCGCACCCGGCCGCGCTGGGATCCGCGCTGACGCATCCATACATCACCACGGATTACTCCGAGGCGCTGCTGGAACTGGTGACGCCGCCGTTCGAGGATGTACGCGAGACCCTCGGCTTCCTGCACGACCTGCAGGCCTTCGCCGCCGCCAACGTCGGCGACGAGACCCTGTGGTCGACCTCCATGCCCTGTGTGACGGCCGATGACAATGCGATTCCGGTCGCGCAGTACGGTGCCTCCAACGCCGGGCGCATGAAGACCGTCTACCGCATCGGTCTCGGGCATCGCTACGGACGCAAGATGCAGGTGATCGCCGGGGTCCACTTCAATTACTCCCCGCGCCCGGAATTCTGGCCGGCCCTGGCGGAGGTGCTCGGTGCGCCCGACGGCCGCGCCTTCCGCGACGAGCGCATGATGGGGATGATCCGCAACCTGCTGCGCTTTGGCTGGCTGGTGCCCTATCTGTTCGGGGCGTCGCCGGCCGTCTGCAACTCCTTTCTCGAAGGCCACGGCGCGGTGCTGGAGGACTTCGACGACGACACCTCCTATCTGCCGCATGCCACCAGCCTGCGCATGGGCGATATCGGCTATACCAACCGCAAGGAGGCGGACACCGGCATCAAGGCGGACTACAACTCGCTGGCCGGCTATGTCGACTCCCTGCGCTGTGCGATCAATACCCCCAGCCCCGAGTGGGAGCACATCGGGGTGAAGGTGGATGGCGAGTATCGCCAGCTGAATGCCAACATCCTGCAGATCGAGAACGAGTACTACTCCACCGTGCGGCCCAAGCAGCCGCTGGAGCGTTTCGAGAAGCCGACCGACGCCCTGGAGGCGCGGGGCATCGAATACGTCGAACTGCGCTCGGTGGACATCAACGCTCAGCACCCGCTGGGGGTGGACGAGACCCAGCTGCGTTTTCTCGAGGTGTTCGCGCTGGCCTGTCTGCTGCAGCCGAGCCCGCTGCTGGCCGACGGCGAGCTGGACGCGATCGACCGCAATCTGCTGGACGTCGCGCATTACGGGCGTCGCCCGGGCCTCGAGCTGCGTCGGGGGGGCGAGAGCGTTGCGCTCCAGGCCTGGGCGCGCGAGCTGCTGGCGCTGATGCGACCGGTGGCGGCCGTCCTGGATCAGGAATTGCCGGGTGACCCCTACCGCCGGGCGCTCAGTGAGCAGTGGGGCAAGGTCGAGCAGGCGGATCTGACCCCGTCCGCGCGCATGCTGGAAGACATGATGGCGCGCGAGGAGGGGTTCTACTCCTACGCACGCCGCCTGTCGGCCCAGCACCGCGAGGCCTTTCGCTTCAACGGGCCGCTGCCGCGTGCCGAGACGCTGGAGGCCCTGGCCCGCGAGAGCCTGGCCGATCAGGCGGCCATCGAGCAGGCGGACGAGCTGGACTTCGATACCTTCCTGACGCGCTATTTCGACGGCACCCTGCGGGCCTCCTGAATCGAGTTCGTTCGATTTTGTAGAACGGTCGACCGCATTTAACGCGATTTATCTTCGATAAAATCGATGGGATGATCGGGCTATAACATACATTCAGCCGTTGAGGCGTGCGCGCATTCGGTGCCGGGCACAGACGGCAGGAGCATGGCATGAGTCTTTTGATCAACGGTGAATTGCGCGAGGGCTGGCTGGAAGAAGAGTCGGACGAGAGCGGCGAGTTCGTGCGCCAGGACCAGCAGTACCGTAACTACGTCACCAGGGATGGTTCGCCGGGCCCGATGGGTGACGGCGGCTATCCGGCCGAGTCAGGGCGCTATCACCTGTATGTCTCCTACGCCTGCCCCTGGGCACACCGCACGCTGATCCTGCGCAAACTGAAGGGTCTGGAGCCGCATATCGGGGTTTCGGTGGTGCACCACTACATGGGTGACGCCGGCTGGTCGTTTGATGGCTGCGACGGTTGCACCGGGGACCGGGTGCACGGCTCGCGCTACATGCACGAGCTCTACACCCGTACCGATCCAAACTACACCGGCATCATCACCGTGCCGGCGCTGTTCGATACCCAGACCGACCGCATCGTGAACAACGAGTCGCTGGACATGGTGCGCATGTTCAACAGCGCGTTCGACGGCATTACCGGCAACACCCTGGATTTCTATCCGGAAGATCTGCGCGAGGAGATCCATGCGGTCAACGAGCGGGTCTACGAGAACGTGAACAACGGGGTGTATCGCAGCGGCTTCGCGACCAGCCAGAAGGCCTACGAGGCGGCCTTCGACCGTCTGTTCGACACCCTGGACTGGCTGGAGGAGCGCCTGGCACGCCAGCCGTTCCTGGTCGGCGAGCGACTGACCGAGGCCGACTGGCGGCTGTTCACCACGCTGCTGCGCTTCGATCCGGTGTATTACAGCCATTTCAAGTGCAATCGTCAGCGGTTGCTGGACTTCCCGAATCTCTCCGCCTACCTGCGCATGCTGTACCAGCGCCCGGGCGTAGCCGAGACCGTGCGCATGGATCACATCAAGGCGCATTACTACGGCAGCCACCCGATGCTGAACCCCTCGGGCATCGTGCCCAAGGGTCCGGTGATCGACTACAACGCGCCGCACCGGCGCCCGCTGGGTGCTCTGCCGGCGGCGCTTCGGAACGCGGGCGAGGCGTGACGGTCGTTACACTGTTGGCACAGAGAACCGTGGCCCGGCACTTTGCCGGGCCGCATTCGTGTCGGGGGGGAGGCAAGTGAAGGCGATAGGTGGGTTTCTGGGGCTGGTCCTGGTCGCGGCGCTGGTGGCCGCGGCCTGGTTGGCGTTCGGTCCCGAGGAGGGCGCCGGAGACGATGGGGCCGGTGCCCCGGCCGCGTCCGAACGTGACGAGCGCACGCCGGTGCGGGTCCGCGAGGTGGCCCCGCGCACCTTCGAAACCATGGTTGAATCCCTGGGCACGGTAGAGGCCAACGAGTCGGTCGTGGTGACCGCGAGTGTGACCGAGCGTGTGGTCGAGATCCTGTTCGACGACGGTGACACGGTCGAGGCCGGCGACGTGCTGGTGCGCCTGGACGCCGACGAAGAACGCGCGGCCCTGCGCGAGATCCGCGTGCAGGTGGACGACGCTCGACGCGAACTGGACCGCGTGCGCGGCCGGGTGGCCGATGGCGTGGTCACGCAACAGCAGGTGGATCAGCAGCGTTCACGGCTGAACGAGGCGGAGGCCCGGGTGGCGGCGGCAGAGGCCCGGGTGGCAAACCGGGTGATCCGGGCCCCGTTCGCCGGCCGTTTGGGCCTGCGCCAGGTCAGCCCCGGCTCGCTAGTCAGCCCGGGTACCGCGATTGTGGAGCTGGATGACGTATCGGTGGTCAAGGTGGATTTCGCCGTCCCCGAGCGCCACGCCTCAGCTATCGACCTGGGCATGGAGGTGGCGGGCCGCAGTGCGGGCGGCGAGTTCGCGGGGCAGGTTGCCGCGGTCAGCAATCGTCTGGACGTGGCTACCCGTACCCTGACCGTGCGCGCCCTGGTCGAGAATCCCGATCTATTGCTGCGCCCCGGCATGCTGGTAAACATCCGTCTGCCGCTGGACCCGGTCGAACGCCCGGGGGTGCCGGAGGGTGCCATCCAGCAGGTCGCCGATCAGCACTTCGTGTTCCGGCTGCGCGACGACGGCACGGTGGAGCGCATGCGCATCCGTATTGGCCGCCGCGACCCGGGCTACGCCGAGGTGCTGGATGGCCTGGAGCCGGGGGATACCGTGGTCTCCGAAGGGGTCTCGCGGGTTCGTGACGGGCGCGAAGTGCGTGTGCTCCCGCCGCGCGTACCGGATTCCGATAACGGCAACGGCGAGGCCGGGGCCGACACATGATTATCTCGGACGTCGCCAATCGCCGGCCGGTGCTGGCGATTGTCTTCAACCTGCTGCTGATCACCTTCGGCCTGATCGCCTACGACAGCCTTCCTCTGCGCGAGTATCCCGATGTCGATCCGCCGGTGGTGTCGGTGGACACCATCTATCCGGGCGCCAGTGGCGAGATCATCGAGCGCGAGGTGACCCAGCGGATCGAGGACCGCATCGCGGGGATCGAGGGGATCCGTTTCATGCAGTCCTCCAGCGAGGACGGGCGCTCGCGCATCACCATCGAGTTCAATCTGAGTCGCGACATCGACGCCGCCGCGAATGACGTGCGCGAGGCGGTCAGCCGGGTACTGGGCGATCTGCCCGACGAAGTCGACCCGCCCGAGGTGACCAAGGCGGATGCTGATTCCAACCCGATCCTGTGGCTGAACCTTGCCAGCACCACGATGGATGCGCTGGAGCTTGCGGACTACGCCGAGCGCAACCTGATCGACCGCCTCTCGGTAGTGGATGGCGTGGGGCTGGTGCGCCGGGGCGGCGCCCGCAGTTACGCGATGCGCATCTGGGTCGACCGCGAGGCCCTCGCCGCGCGCGAGCTGACCGTGACCGACATCGCTGACGCCTTGCAGCAGGAAAACGTGGAACTGCCCGCCGGGCGCCTGGATTCGCTGGAGCGCGAGTTCACCGTACGCGTGGAACGCCAGTACCGCACGCCCGAGGATTTCTCCGGTCTGGTGCTGAAGCGAGGCGAGGGCGGACAACTGGTGCGCCTGGGCGATGTCGCCGAGGTGAACGTGGGGGCGGATACCGAGCGCAGCGAGTTCCGCGGCAATGGCGAGGACATGATCGGGCTGGGGATCATCCGCCAGTCCAACGCCAACGTGCTGGAGGTGGCCAACGGCGTGAAGGCCATGGCGGCCAGCCTGCAGGGCTCCCTGCCGGAGGGTACCTCGCTGGTGACCACCTACGACGAATCGGTGTTCATCGAAGGCGCGATCCGCGAGGTCTACATCACCCTGGCGGTGGCGACCGCGGCCGTGGTGTTCGTGATCTACCTGTTCCTGGGCAGCTGGCGCGCGACCCTGATCCCGGCGGTCACCGTCCCGGTGGCGATCACCGCGGCCTTCATCGGCATCAGCCTGTTCGGATTCTCGGTCAACCTGCTCACCCTGCTGGCGCTGGTGCTGGCGGTCGGCCTGGTCGTGGATGACGCGATCGTGATGCTGGAGAACATCCACCGGCGCATCGAGCGCGGCGAGCCGGGGTTGCTGGCGGCCTATCGCGGCGCCGGGCAGGTGGGCTTCGCGATCGTCGCGACGACCTCCGTGTTGATCGCGGTATTCGTGCCGCTGGCCTTCCTCGACGGCACGGTGGGCCGGCTGTTCACCGAGTTCGCCATCGCCATGGCCATTGCCGTGTTTTTCTCCAGCATCGTGGCACTGACCCTGGCCCCCGTGCTGGCCGGGCGCCTCATGCACAAGGGCGACGACGAGACCGGCGTGGCGCGTTATATCGGCCGCGGCTTTGCCGCGCTGGAGGCCGGCTATGGTCGGATACTGGCGAAGGGGCTCAAGGGCTCCTGGCTGGTCTTGCCGCTCCTCGCCGCCGTGTTGGCGGGCGGCTGGTACCTGTTCGCGGAACTGCCCGAAGAATTTGCCCCGCAGGAGGACCGCGGATCTTTCTTCGTGCTGGTGGATGGCCCCGAGGGTGCCAACTTCGAGTACATGAGCCGGCAGATGGCCGAGGTCGAGGCACGCATCCAGCCGTTGATCGAGGATGGCCCGATTCGCCGTGCACTGGTGCGCACGCCGCGCGGTTTTGGTGGTTCGGAGCTGATGAACAACGGCTTCGTGATCGCGATCCTGGAGCACTGGGATGACCGTGACGTCTCGGGCCAGGAGGTCATCAACCAGATCCGCGGCGTCATCGACGAGATGCCGGGAGTCGAGGCGCGGGTGATCATGCGTCAGGGGCTCTCGAGTGGCCGTATCGGTCCGCCGGTGCAGTTTGTCATCTCCGGGCCGGACTACGATCAGCTCGAGGAATGGGGCGAGATCATGCGCGAGGCCGCCGAGGGCATCGACGGCCTGACCCGCGTGGACCTGGACTACGAACCCACCCAGCCGCAGCTCAACGTGCGTCTGGACCGGGATCGGGCCGGGGATCTGGGCGTTTCCATGCGCGATGTCGGGCGCACGCTGGACATCGTGCTGGGCGGTCGCGACGTGACCACCTTTGTCGATCGCGGCGAGGAATACGACGTCATCATCGAGGGTCTGGCCGACCAGCGCCGCACGCCCGGGGATATCGACAACCTCTACGTGCGCTCCAGCTCTGGCTCGATGGTGCCGTTGTCCAGCCTGGTGACCTACGAGGAGCAGGCCGGTCCGTCGTCGCTGGAGCGCTACAACCGTTCGCGCGCGGTGACCCTGACCGCCGGGTTGCGTGACGGCATGACCCTGGGCGAGGCCCTGGACGCCCTGGACGCGAAGGCGGCCGAGCTGCTGCCGGCCGAGGCGGGGATCGACTACAAGGGCGAGTCGCTGGACCTGCGCAGTGGCTCCGAGGCGATCCTGTTCGTGTTCGCGCTGGCCCTGCTGGTGGTATTCCTGGTCCTGGCGGCGCAGTTCGAGAGCTTCGTGCACCCGTTGGTGATCATGCTGACCGTACCGCTGGCGGTGGTCGGGGCGCTGATCGGGCTGACGGTCACCGGTCAGACACTGAACATCTACAGCCAGATCGGCATGGTCATGCTGATCGGGCTGGCAGCGAAGAACGGCATCCTGATCGTGGAGTTCGCCAACCAGCTGCGCGATCGCGGGCGCGATTTCGATACCGCGATCCTCGAGGCCTCGCGCATGCGTCTGCGGCCGGTACTGATGACCGCGTTGACCACTGTGGCCGGTTCGATCCCGTTGATCCTGGCCTCCGGTCCGGGTGAGGAGACGCGCTTCGTGATCGGGGTGGCGGTGTTCTCCGGCGTGCTGTTCGCCACGCTGTTCACGCTGTTCGTCATTCCGGCGGCCTATCGCCTGGTGGCCCGCGGCACGACCTCGCCGCTGACGACGACCCGCCGCCTGCATGACCTCGACGCCGAGGTCGATGACGTCGATGGCGAGCGTAGGGGCGCCCGCGCCTCGCCCTGATCGCTCAGGATTTCGGCAGACGGCTGCGGACTGCTGCCGTCGAGGATTGTGGCTAGGCCTGGTTCGTCATCTGGTGTTTACGGTGGTTTCGTCTGGCCGCCTGCCAGGCGCTCTCTCGCGAGCGCACCGCGAGGTACTTCTTTGCTCGTGCAAAGAAGTACCCAAGAAACACGCCCGACTGCCGCGACCCCGGCCCGCTGCGCGGGCCGGGGTTTCCCTCGCTCCGAGGCTTTTCGCGGGCGGCGCTGAACTCGCTACGCTGCGCTTCGCTCAGACATCCAGCGCCTTTTCTCCCGCGAAAAGCCTCTCCACTCGGCGCGACGACAACGGGGAGGCAGGTCCAAACAACGGCGATCCCAGCGTTCTTGCCAGCGGATAATGGCTAGGTCTTCATACATCTTCGGCACGCTCGGCCTGCGGCCATGGCGTGCCGCGCCCGCGTAGCGGGCGCCGGGGGTGTTCGAGCGGCTGTGCCTTTTGTTGTGCCACGGGGCCGGAATATCTGCTGTTTTGACGTTCCCCTCCCGTATGGAGCCCCTTGCGGAAGGGTCCTCGGGCCGGGAGAAGGCGCTGGATGTCTGAGCGAAGCGCAGCGCAGCGAGTTCAGCGCCGCCGGCCCGAGGGCCCTGGAGCAAGGTTCCCGGGCGGAATCCGGGTGCCCTTCTTTGGGTACTTTCTTGGGCAAGCAAGAAAGTACCTCGCGGCGCGCTGGCGAGTCAGCGCTCGGCAGGCGGCCGGACGAAGGCACGTAAACACCGATGACGAACCGGGGCCTGCCACAACATGGCAGGTGGCAGACCGAAGCCACCTTAAACACCCGATGATGCGCCATGATCGCGGACCGCACGGCGGGAGGACGAGCGTGGTCGGCGGGAATGGACCGGTCAGGCGCGTTCCGGGGCGTGGGCGTCGTCGCGCCAGAGCCAGAGGATGGCGACGGTCAGTACCGCGATCACCGGTAGCATCGCCAGGTTCAGGCCATCCCAGCCCAGCGGTCGCAGTAGCGCACCGGCCAGCAACGAACCGGCGGCGACCAGGGTGAACACCGTCAGGTCGTTCACGCCCTGGACCTTGCCCTTTTCGCCGGCCGTATGGGTCGTGGTGAGCAGGGTGCTACCGCCGATGAACAGAAAGTTCCAGCCGACCCCCAGCAGGAACAACGCCAGCCAGAAGTGCGCCAGCGTCTCGCCATGCGCGGCGATGGCGACACTGAAAAGCACCAGGGCGTTGCCCATTGCGAGCACGCGGGTAAGCCCGAATCGCGTGATCAGATGGCCGGTGACGAAGGATGGCGCGAACATCCCGAGCACGTGCCACTGCATCACCAGGGCGACCTGGCCCATGTCGAAGCCGGCCTGGCGCATGGCCAGCGGGGTTGCGGTCATCAGCAGGATCATCACCGCGTAGCCCAGGGCGGCCGTCGTCAGCGCAACGACGAAGCGGCCCCGGGGCATGATCTCGCGCAGGGGGCGGGATATGGCACGTTCTGCTGCCGGGGGTGCTGGTACGCGCAGCCAGGCCAGCAGCAGCATGGCCAGCAGGGCCAGTGCCCCGAGCAGAAGGTAGGGACCGGCTTCCGGCGTCTGTGGCAGCAGGGCCTGGGCATGGTGGGCGTTCCACGGGCCGAGGAAGGCCGCGGCCACGCCCCCGGCCATAACGAGCGAGATGGCGCGCGGGCGGAAGGCGTCGCTGGCCACATCCGCCGCGGCGAAACGGTAGTACATCGCGAAGGCCTGGTAGGCGCCCAGCAGGAGATTGCCGAGCACGAAGATCCAGAAGGCCTCGGCGAATACCCCGACCGCGGCGATTGCCGCCCCGCCGAAGCCGCCGACACCCGCCCCCAGCAGGAAGCCTGTGCGCCTTCCGAAGCGTTTCATGAACAGCGACGCCGGCAGGGTGATGACCAGGGTCCCGATCATCATCGCGGCGACCGGCAGGGTGGCCAGCGACGGGTCGCTGGCCAGGCGCTCGCCGACCACGCCGCTCAGGGTCATCACGGTGACCGCGGCGATCAGGAACAGGGCCTGGCCGAGGGCAAGGATCAGGACGTTCGCGCGCTCGCGCGGGGTGGTCTGGCCGGGCATGAGATTCCCTTCGGCATTGGGCCCGGGCCTCATGGCCCGGTTCGGGTAACTGGGTCAGCCGCGCGGATGGAACTCGAGCACCGCCGAGTTGATGCAGTAGCGCAACCCGGTGGGTTCCGGACCGTCCGGGAAGACGTGGCCCAGGTGGGAGTCGCAGGCGGCACAGCGTACCTCGGTGCGCTCCATTCCCAGAGTGCGGTCGCGGTGTTCGTCGACGGCAGCAGCGGACACGGGGGCCGTGTAGCTGGGCCAGCCGCTACCCGAGTCGAACTTGGCCGCGGAGTCGAACAGCGGCGCGCCACAGGCAGCGCAGTGATAGAGGCCGTCGGCCTTGTGGTTGTTGTAGGCGCCGGTAAATGGCCGCTCGGTCCCGCCCTCGCGGGCGATGTGATACTGCTCCGGTGTCAGGCGGTCACGCAGTTCGGCGTCGGTCGGGCGTGGGGATGAACTCATGTGATCTCCGGGTTGATGCTATTGTTTGCGAACCGAGAATGGGTCTTCCGGTGGACCGGGAAATTTATCCCCGGTTCTCGGCCGGGTGGCCAAAGACTGGACCGCTGGAGGTGGTCATGGGTTGTCCCGATTGCGAACGTATCGATCTGCTGCCGGCGGCCTCCGGCACTCTTTACCTGGCACCGGTGCTGGCGCACACCCGCGCGGCCCTGCGCCAACGCATGGTGGACGAGCAATTGCCCTGCGCAGAGCCGAGCTCGGGCATCCTGGCCCTGCCGGTCAAGGGTGCCGGCGGGCTGGGCGAGATGCTGGTAAGGCTGGAGCAGGCCCTGAGCAGCTCCGAGCAGGCCGGTTGCCGCGCGACCTTCGTGCCGGAAGGCGAGGACTTCGGGCTGGCGCATCTGCAGGACACCCATCTGCTGTCCACGCTGATTGCGCGGCACAACGCGCGCGATCTCTCGGCGATCCTGGCCAACGACACCCTGGACTTCCACTTCCAGCCGATTGTGCATGCCGCGAACCCCACCGAGGTCTTTGCCTACGAGGCCCTGGTGCGCGCCTCCACACCGGAGGGCGACATCATCCCGCCGCTGGACCTGTTCAAGACGGCGCGCAATGCCGAGCTGCTGTTCCATCTGGATCGTTCCGCCCGGATCAATGCCATCCGTCGTGCCAGTGAGCGCGGGGTCCGTAGCCATCTGTTCATCAACTTCAACCCGACCGCGATTTATGACCCGGCCTTCTGCCTGGAAACGACCGTGCGCGAGATCATGTCTCGCGTGCCGGGCCAGCCGGGGCCCGCCGGCTTCGTGTTCGAGGTGATCGAGAGCGACCAGGTCAACGACATGGAGCACCTGTCGCGGATCGTCGAGCGCTATCGCCGCGCCGGGTTCCAGGTCGCCCTGGACGACCTGGGGGCGGGGTACGCATCGCTCAACATGCTGTCGCAACTGCGCCCGGATTTCGTGAAGATCGACCGCGAACTGGTCAGCGGGATCGACCAGGACAGCTACCAGCAGAAGATCCTCGAAAAGATCATCGAGCTGGCCAAGGATCTGGATATCCGGGTGGTGGCCGAGGGCGTGGAGACTGTGGACGAGTGGCGCTGGCTCAAGGAACGCGTGGATCTATGTCAGGGCTACCTGTTCGCGCGCCCGGCCGCGGAGCCGCCGCTGCCGCGTCACCCCGAGCAGGCCTGATCGGAGTGATGCGACTCGAACCAGTGAAAGAGGAGGCGGTCGATGCGTGGCCGTATCCAGCGCGGCGGTGCGCTCATGTAGCATGGTTTCAACTCATTCGCCGAGCCGTGTCTGCAAACACAATCGACTCGCGCGCGAGTGAGTACATTATCAACTAGCGTTTCCCTGAACCCGGTGTTTATGAATCAGCTCCCGCCCGACGCCCGCAATCCGACGCTCGAATCCGCCTACCAGCTGTTGCACGATGCCGAGGTGCGCTATCGCGGGCGCACGGTGGGCACGGTGGCCAGCCTGGACGAGCGGGCGCCTGCGGAAAACTATGCCGACTGCTTCATCCGTGACTTTGTGCCCTCGGGGCTGGTCTATCTGCTGAACGACGAGCCCGAGGTGGTGCGCGACTTCCTCGCGCTGATCCTGCAGATCCGCGATACCCAGGAAGAGATCGAGGGCCATCGCCGCCTGCCGCGGGTGATGCCGGCGAGCTTCCGCGTGTTCACCGACGAGAACGGGCGCGAGTCCCTGGCGGCGGACTTCGGCGATCGCGCGATCGGGCGTGTGGCGCCGGTGGATTCGATGATGTGGTGGGTGCTGCTGCTGCGGGCCTACCAGAACCGCACGGGCGATACCGATTTCATCAAGAGTGCCGATGTACAGCGCGGCATCCGCTTAATCCTGAGCATCTGCCTGCAGGACCGTTTCGAGGTCTTCCCGACCCTGCTGGTGCCGGACGGCAGCTTCATGATCGATCGGCGCATGGGGGTGTTCGGCCACCCGCTGGAGATCCAGGCCCTGTTCTACGGGATGCTGAAGGCCTCGCTGGCGATGCTCGAACCCTGCGACAAGGACTCGGAGCTCTTGTGCGAGCAGTCCGCGATTCGTACGCGGCAGCTGTCCGATTACATTCGCAATTACTACTGGCTGGATCTCGAGCGGCTGAACGATATCCATCGCTATCGCACCGAGCACTTCGGCCACGAGTCCGAGAACTCGCTGAACATTTACCCCGAGAGCATCCCCGACTGGCTGGTGGACTGGATCCCCTCGGAGAGCGGCTACCTGGTCGGCAACCTCGGCCCCGGACGCATGGACTTTCGCTTCTTCAGTTTCGGCAACCTGCTGGCGGTGCTGTTCGGGCTGGCCGACGAGCACCAGTCGCGTTCGATCATGCAGACCTTCGAGCAGCGCTTCGAGGACCTGATCGGGACCATGCCGGTCAAGATCTGCTATCCGGCGATGGTGGGCGAGGAGTGGCGCCTGCTGACCGGGTCCGATCCCAAGAACACCCCGTGGTCCTACCACAACGGCGGCAACTGGCCGGCACTGTTGTGGGCGTTCACCGGCGCGGCCCTGCGCGTCGGGCGGCCGGATCTCGCGCGTAGCGTGCATGCGGTCGCGGCCGAGCGTCTGTATCGCGATAACTGGCCGGAGTACTACGACGGGCGCCATGGTCGTCTGGTCGGCCGGCGAGCCAACTATCGCCAGACCTGGTCGGCGACCGCGGTGCTTGTTTCGCAGGGCCTGATCGACAACCCCGAGACCCTCAGCCTGTTCGACAGCCCGGAACCCGAGGTGCCATGAAAAAGACCCAGAGCAAGTCACGCGACGGTGAAGGCCTTTATCTCGTCCTGATCAGTGTCCACGGCCTAGTCCGCGGACGGGAGCTGGAGCTGGGTCGCGACGCCGACACCGGCGGGCAGACGCTCTACGTGGTCGAACTCGCGCGCGCGCTGGCCCGCCACCCGCAGGTCGGCCGGGTTGACCTGCTGACCCGGCGGGTGGTCGACAGCAAGGTATCCGCCGACTACGCCGAACCGGAAGAAGACCTGGGCGACGGGGCCCATATCGTGCGCCTGGACTGCGGCCCGCGGCGCTACCTGCGCAAGGAGAAGCTCTGGCCCTATCTGGACTGCTTCGCCGACAACGCCTTGGGGCATATCCGGCGGGTGGGGCTGCGGCCGGACGTGATCCACGGGCATTACGCCGATGCCGGGCATGTCGCGGTGCAGCTGTCGAACCTGCTGGGCGCGCCGATGCTGCAGACCGGCCACTCGCTGGGGCGGGTCAAGCGCGAACGCCTGCGCGAGAGCGGGATGTCGGACGCCGACATCGAGGCGCGCTACAACATCTCCACCCGCATTCATGCGGAGGAGGAGGCGCTGGCCCATGCCCACCGCGTGATTGCCAGTACCCGCCAGGAGATTGGCGAACAGTACGCGACCTACGACAACTATCAGCCGGAGCGCATGGAGGTGATTCCGCCGGGCACCGACCTGACGCGCTTCCATCCGCCGAAACGGGGCCAGCGCAAGCCGCCGATCTGGGCCGCGGTCCGGCGCTTCCTGGAAACCCCCGATCGCCCGCTGATCATGGCCCTGTCGCGCGCCGACGAGCGCAAGAACATCCGCGGCCTGTTGGAGGCCTACGCCGGGAATGACTGGCTGCGCGAGAACGCGAACCTGCTGATCGTTGCCGGTAACCGTGACGACATCGCCGACCTCGACAAGGGCGCGCGCGATGTCATGACCGATCTGCTCCTGCGGATCGATCGCCACGACCTGCATGGCCTGGTGGCCTACCCAAAGCACCACGACTCCGACGACGTGCCGGATCTCTACCGCCTGGTGGCCTCCAGCAAGGGCGTGTTCGTGAACCCGGCGCTGACCGAGCCCTTCGGCCTGACCCTGATCGAGGCCGCGGCCAGCGGCGCCCCCATTGTGGCCACCAACGACGGCGGACCGGAGGAGATCATCTCGCGCTGCCACAACGGCCAGTTGATCGATCCGCTGGACCCGGAGGGCATCGCCGACGCGATCCAGGGCATCCTGGCGGATCGTCCGCGCTGGCAGCGTTACTCGCGCGCCGGGCTCAAGGGCGTGCGCCAGCACTATTCCTGGGACGGCCACGCCGAGAAATACGTCAAGCTGGTGAAGTCGCTGACCCGCGAGGTGCGCCAGGAGCGCCACCACGAGCGCCGGGTCTCCGGCCACCTGGCGCAGATGGATCGCGCCGTGATCACCGACATCGACAACACCCTGCTGGGCGATGACAAGGCCACTCGTGCCTTCGTCGCCTGGCTCAAGCGCAATCGCAAGCGGGTTGCCTTTGGTGTCGCCACCGGCCGGCGCATCGATTCGGCCGCGGCGATCCTCGAGGAGCATGGCGTGCCCACCCCGGACGTCTGGATCACCTCGGTGGGCAGCGAGATCCACTACGGCACCAAGCAGACCGAGGATCGCGGCTGGGCGCGACATATCAGTCATCGCTGGGAGCCGGACCGGCTGCGCGAATGTCTGCAGCAGGAGAAAAATCTGGTCCTTCAGCCGGATGTGGATCAGCGCGCATTCAAGGTCAGCTTTTTCGTCGAGCCGCCCGGCAGTCTGGATGCGAAGACGGTGGAGACCCGGCTGTACCGCGAGGACCTGCACGCCCGGGTGATCTACTCGCACGACCGGTTCCTCGACCTGCTGCCGGTGCGCGCCTCCAAGGGCCTGGCGGTGCGCTATCTCTCCGACAAGTGGGGCATCCCGCTGGAACACGTGCTGGTCGCCGGCGATTCCGGCAACGACGAGGACATGCTGCGCGGGCGCCTGCTGGGGACGGTGGTGGGCAACCACCAGCCAGAGCTGGAGAGCCTGCGCGGCTTCCAGCGCATCTTCTTCGCCGGGGCCACGCACGCGCGGGGTCTCCTCGAAGGGATCGAGCACTTCGACCTCCTCAACCGCTGCGAAAGCCCGGGCGACGCCGAGGCCGACGAATAGCCCGCGTTTGCTAGCGCCAAGCGCGTGAAGGCCCGAAGAAGGGCCAAGGCCGTTGCGCCACAGAGGACTCGAAGATCGCGGAGTGGGTGGATGTTGCCGCCAAACCCATTTCGCTCTGCGGATTTGCGGGGACGGCCAATCACTTCCAGGCCATGCCCTTCCTGCACGAAGCGCATGGTCGCCTTTCGTGCCTTCGTGTGCTTCATGGTGGATTACCCTGGTGAGGCAGGGCGTCAGGGCACGGGCAGCAGCAGGGCGATCCCGGTGAGGACGGTGACAACCTCGAAGGCGCGCTTGACCAGGCGGTTGCCGTAGTGCTGGGCCGCCCAGGCGCCCAGGTATCCGCCAACAAAACTGCCCACCAGCAGCGCCGGCAGCCAGTCCCACTGCACCGTGCCGAGCGTCCCGAGCATCAGGGCGCCCGCCCCGTTCCAGACTAGGCCGACCAGGACCATGGTGTAGGCGACCGCCTGGGTATAGTTCATGCCGTACCAGCGCACCAGCCACAGGGTGACCATCAGCCCCGTGCCCGAGGCCAGCGAGCCGTTCAGGATGCCGATCAGGAACAGACCGGCCGCGCCGATCAGGGCGTGGCTCCAGGAAAAGCCGATCTCGCGCACCACCTGCCCGAGCTGCGGGCGGCGCCAGGAGTACCAGCCGAGGCCGATGGTCAGCAGGCCCAGGGCGATTTCGCCGGCCCGCGGCGGGATCCCCAACACCAGCCAGGCACCGATTAACACCCCAGGCAGACCGGCCAGCAGGATAATGGCTAGGCGCGTGGGCTCGAATGTGCTTTTCTTGAAGTGGCGCAGGCCGGCACCGGCACCCAGAGCCACGGATGCGATCTTGTGGGTGGCCAGTGCCACGGGGTAGGGAAGGCCCAGAAAAATCAGGGCGGGCAATTGCAACAGGCCCGCCCCGCCACCGGCCAACGCGGAGAACCCGTTGGCCACGATGGCGATGAAGACGAGTCCGAGGTGTTCGAAAATGGTCATTTGGGGTGTGTGGAACGGGCAGCGGTCAGGGGTTTTTCGCCCGGCGCTGGCCGGTGCGTTGTTGCTGGGGCTCGCGGTCCCGGTCCAGGCGGATATCTACCGCTGGGTGGATGATAACGGGACCGTACACTATTCCAGCACTCCGCAGCCCGAGACCAGCCAGCGCGAACGCCGCATCTACGACTCCGAGGGGCGTATGCGCGAGATCCTGCCGGCCCCGATGAGCGCCGAGGAGCGGGCGCAGGCCGCGGCCGAGCGCGAGCAGGCGGAACGCAACCTGGAGGCGACGCAGCGCGCGCGACAGGATCGAGTTGCGCGCGAGCACCAGTTGCGTCGGGCTTACACCTCGCTGGAGGAGATCGAGGAGCTGCGCGAGCGCCGCGAGCGATCGATTGGCGGCAACGTCCTGCGCAGCGAGGCCCAGGAAAAGACCCTGTTGCGTGAACGCGAGCGCATCCGCCGGCAGCTGGACGGCGTCAATGAAAACTCCCCGCTGGCGGATCGTTACCGGGCGGAGCTGGACGAGCTGGATGCGCGCATTGCCCGCGAGCGCCAGTATCGTCGGGGTCAGCGTGAGCGCCTGTCCGCGATCCACGAGCGCCTGGATCTGGACCGCCGCGACTTTCAGCAACTGGTGCTGAACGGCCGCGTTAACGACTGATCAACGTCCCCACACCCTGGTCGGTCAGTAGCTCCAGCAGTACCGCGTGTTCCACTCGGCCGTCCACGATGTGGGTGGCGTTCACGCCACTGCGCACGGCATCCAGGGCGCAGCGGATCTTCGGGATCATGCCGCCGTGGATGGTGCCGTCGCGGATCATGGCATCCACCTCCGGCGCGGCCAGGCGCGGTAGCAGCGCCCCGCTGCCGTCGAGTACACCCGGGGTGTTGGTCAGCAGGAACAGCTTCTCCGCATCCAGCACCACGGCGAGCTTCTCGGCCGCGGTGTCGGCATTGATGTTGTAGGCCTTGCCGTCGCGGTCGAAGCCGATCGGGGCGATGACCGGGATGAAGTCACTCTGATCCAGGGTGTGGACGATGCTCGGGTCCACGCCTTCCACCTGGCCGACATGGCCCAGGTCGACGCTGGGTTCGCCCTCGGCCGCGCCGTAGTCGCGCAACGGGGTCGCGCGGATCATCTGCCCGTCCTTGCCGGTCAGGCCGACGGCCCGGCCGCCGAAGCGGTTGATCAGCGACACGATCTCCTGGTTCACCAGCCCGCCGAGCACCATCTGCACCACGTCCATGGTCTCGCGGTCGGTCACGCGCAGGCCGTTGACGAATTCCGTCTCCTTGCCCAGGCGTTTCAGCAGTTCACCGATCTGCGGCCCGCCGCCATGCACGACCACTGGATTCACGCCGACCTGCTTGAGCAGAACGATGTCACGCGCGAACGAGGCCTTCAGGTGGTCCTCGGTCATGGCGTTGCCGCCGTACTTGATCACGATGGTCTTGCCGGCGAAGCGCTGGATATAGGGCAGCGCTTCAATCAGTACGTGGGCAACGGAATGGGCCGTCTGGGTATCCATGGCGGGTCCGGTTGTCGGGTTTCGCAGCCGCGCAGTTTAGCACCCCGCCTTGTGGGTGCGTCGGGGCGGCCATGGGTCAGCGTCTCCTTGAAGGTCGATTCTATATGCATGGTTTGACCGGTGACGCCGTGGCGGGTATAAAGCTGCGCATCGCATACAGCAAATGAAGGTGTCCCATGCTCTCGACCGAACAGAAGGCGATCATCCAGCAAACCGTGCCGCTGCTGGAATCCGGCGGCGAAGCCCTTACCCGTCACTTCTACGAGATCATGCTGCGCGACTACCCGGAGGTGCAGCCGCTGTTCAATCAGGCGCATCAGGCCAGTGGCGAACAGGCACGGGCCCTTGCCAATGCGGTCCTGAATTACGCACGGCACATCGACCAACTGGAGGCCCTGGGCCCGCTGGTGGGCCAGATCGTCAACAAGCACGTGTTGTTGCAGGTGCAGCCCGAGCATTACCCGATTGTCGGCACCTGCCTGTTGCAGGCCATGCGTGAGGTGCTGGGCGAGGAGGTCGCGACCGATGCGGTGCTGGAGGCCTGGGGCGCGGCCTATCAGCAACTGGCCGACATCCTGATCGAGGCCGAAGAGGGCGTGTACACCGCGCACGAGCAGCAACCCGGCGGCTGGCGTGGTGCCCGCGCCTTTCATGTGGAGCGCAAGTCCCCCGAGAGCGAGGAGATCACCTCGTTCTATCTGCAGCCGGTGGACGGTCAGCCCGTCCCGCCGCACCAGCCAGGGCAATACCTCGGGCTGCGCCTGATGATCGACGGCAAGGAGGTACGGCGGAACTATTCCCTGTCGGCGGCGGCGAACGGCAAGAGCCTGCGCATCAGCGTCAAGCGCGAGCCGGGCGGTGTTGCCTCGACGTTCCTGCATGACCGGGTTCAGGAGGGCGACGTGCTGGATGTCTTCCCGCCGGCCGGCGATTTCGTGCTGCGGGCGTCGGATCGCCCCGTGGCCTTCGTGACCGCGGGGGTCGGGATTACGCCCGCGGTGGCGATGACCGAGGCGGCGCTGGCGGACGGTCGCGAGGTGCACTTTCTCCACTGTGCCCGACACGGTGGCGTGCATGCGTTCCATGACTGGGTGGAACGTCAGGCAGAACAGGTGTCCGCTCTGACGCGTCGTTATTGCTACAGCGAACCGCGTGCCGGCGACCAGCCGCATGCGGAAGGCTTCCTGACCCGGGAGCAGCTCGCCGAGTGGCTGCCCGACAGCCGCGAGGTGGATGTCTATTTCCTGGGACCGAAGCCCTTCATGCAGCAGGTGCGCGCCCACCTGCGCGGGCTGGGTATCCCGGACGACCGGGTGAACTACGAGTTCTTCGGGCCCGCCTCCGCGCTGGAGACCTGATGCGGTTGGGGTGCCGGGCCGGGGTCAGCCCCGGCCCGAAGACCCGAAGCCGCCCGCGCCGCGGACGGTTTCCTCGAAGTCCTCGACCACGCGGAACTTCGGCTGGATGACCGGGACGATGACGAGCTGGGCCAGGCGCTCGCCGATCTCGAGTGTGTAGGCGCTCGCGCCCCGGTTCCAGCAGGAGACCATCAGCGGGCCCTGGTAGTCGGCGTCGATCAGGCCCACGAGATTCCCCAGCACCAGGCCGTGCTTGTGCCCGAGCCCGGAGCGCGGAAGGATCATCCCGGCATAGCCCGGATCCTCGATGTGGATCGACAGCCCGGTCGGGATCAGCTCGGCCGTGCCCGGCTCCAGCGTCAGCGGGGCCTCGATCATTGCCCGCAGGTCCACGCCGGCAGAGCCGTCGGTGGCCGGGGCGGGCAGCGGGAAGTCCGCGCCCATGCGTGGGTCGAGGATCTTCAGGTCAATCTCGGGGACGGACATTCGGGGTTCCTTGGCAATGACTAATCTGTTTCGCGTGCGTTCAGGCGCTCGATGACCAGGTCGATCAGCGCCGGCGCCAGTTGGGCCTTGGGCTGGTTCGGCAGCGTGCGCTCGCCGCCCTCCCACAGACACAGCAGCTCGTTGTCGGAGGTGCCGAAGGCGAGGCCCTCACCGACGCGATTGGCCGCGATCAGGTCGAGCCCCTTGTTTCGGCGCTTGGCGTCGGCGTGCTCGCGCAGGTGCTCGGTCTCGGCGGCGAAGCCCACCAGGAATGGGCGCCGGGGGAGCGTGGCCGCCTGGCGCGCGGCGTCGGCGAGGATATCCTCGGTGCGTTCCAGGGCCAGGTTCATCGTGGGGTCGGACTTTTTGATCTTCTGGGCGTGTGGTGCGGCCGGGCGGTAGTCGGCCACGGCCGCCGCTGCAATCAGGATGTCGGTCGCGGGCAGGCGTTCCATGACCGCTGTATGCATGGCGGCGGCGGTTTCGGTGGCAACGCCCTCGACGCCAGCGGGCATGGCTTCCGCGGTCGGGCCATGCACCAGGGTCACGCGTGCCCCGGCATCACGCGCGGCCGCGGCCAGGGCGAAGCCCATGCGCCCGGAGCTGCGGTTGCCGATAAAGCGCACCGGATCGATCGGTTCGAAGGTGGGGCCGGCGGTGATCAGCACCTGGCGGCCCGCCAGCGGGGCGTCGGCCGGCTGTAGCAGCTCGCGCGCGATCGCGGCCGGCTCGCTCAGGCGGCCTTCGCCCTGCTCGCCGCAGGCCTGGTCGCCGCTGTCGGGTCCGATCAGGGTCACGCCGCGTTCGACCAGGGCCGCAATGTTGGCCTGCGTGGCCGGGTGTGCCCACATGCGGTGGTTCATCGCCGGCGCCAGGGTGACCGGCGCGGTGGTGGCCAGCAGCAGGGTGCTCAGCAGGTCGTCCGCCAGGCCCTGGGCGTAGCGGGCAATCAGGTTGGCACTCGCGGGGGCGACCACGATGCGATCGGCCCAGCGCGCCAGGGCGATATGGTCCATGCCGGATTCGGCCTCGGCATCCAGCAGTTCGGTGCGTACCGGCGCGCCGGACAGGGCCTGGAAGGTCAGCGGGGTCACGAAGGCGCGGGCACCCGCGGTCATCACCACGCGCACGGCGCAGCCGGCGCGCTTCAATTCGCGCACCAGCTCGCAGGCCTTGTAGGCGGCGATGCCGCCGCTGACGCCGACCAGTATCCGGGGCTGGGTGTCGTGTTCCGTCATGCGCCGGATTCTACCCGGTTCCTTTGTCCTGGCGCGCGGAGACGCCGGCGGTCAGGGCGTAGCGCATCGCATCCTCCAGAGGCAGGTCCAGCGGCTCGACCCGCTCGCGCGGCAGCATCAGGGTGTAGCCGCCGATCTGGTAGCTCATGGGCATGTAGACCGCGAGCGTCTCCGGCCCCCCCAGGTTGTCCGGCAGGCCCTCGAAATCCTCGCGGGTGACAAAGCCGACCAGTTTGAAGTCGGTGCCGGGGAACGTGACGAGCACGGCCTTCCCGAAGCGCTGATGGATGTCGCCGGAGAGCAGGTTGGTGACGTCGCGCACGGTGCCGTGGATCGTCTTGATCACCGGGATGCGCTGCATCAGGCCCTCCAGCCAGTCGAACAGCCAGCGCACGACATAGGCCTGCAGCAACACCCCGAGGCCGAAGATCAGGCCGATGCCGGCCAGGATCCCCATGCCCGGGAAGTAGAGCAGATCCGGCAGGACGGCCTGCAGCAGGCCCCCGAGGACATCCTCGGCGGTGCTGCCCAGCCACCACAGCAGGGCCAGCGTGATCGCGGCCGGGAGGATCGCGGCCAGGCCGGTCAGGAAGGTGCGGGAGATTCGGCGCACAAAAGGCTCCGTGCAGGGGAGATCTCCGGAATGCTAACGCATCCGCGTCCGCAGTACGGTCGGCTGCCGGTCCACGCTTGCTCGGGGCGGCACTTCCGTGATCGGGTGCAGTCTATGAATTGGGTTTGAGCGGCATTGTTGCCGGTAGAGGGAGTGAATCATGAGCAGATGGACCGGGTTGGGTGTGCTGGCGCTGGTAGTCTCGGCGGTTGCGCTACCGCAGGCCTCCATCGCGGGGGAGTCGGACGCGGCCGCGCCCGAGGACTACGCGATGACGCCCGAGGCGGTGGCGCCGGGCGTCTATGCGGTGATGACGCCGGCGCGGGATCTCCCCAGTCGCGAGAACCTCGGCTGGAACGCGAACATGGCGTTCGTGGTGACCGACGACGGGGTGCTGGTGTTCGACACGGGTTCCTCCGAGACCATGGGTGTGGCGCTGCGCGAGGCGATTGCCGAGGTCACCGATCAGCCGGTGCGCTGGATCGTGAACAGCCACAGCCACGGGGATCACTGGCTGGGCAACCACGCCTTCGCCGATTCCGACCCGGAGATCATGGCCGGTTCCGCCGCGACCGCGCGTATGGAGACGGAGGCCGAAGGCTGGGTCGAGAATTTCCGCGAGATGACCGAGGGCGCGACCGGTGACACCACGCCGCTGTTGCCGAATGTTGCGGTGGACGAGCGTATCACCCGTGACCTTGGTGGCACCGAGGTCGTGATCCTTCCCTCCGGGGGCGCCCATTCGCCGGGCGATCTGAGCATCTGGTTGCCGCAGACGCGGGTCCTGCTGGCCGGGGACGTGGTCTACAGCGATCGTGCGCCGTCGGTCTGGGATGGCGATGTCGCGCAATGGATCGACCTGCTGGACGAGCTGATCGCGCTGGAGCCGGCGGTGGTCGTACCCGGCCACGGCCGGCTGGAGGATGCGCAGACGCTGGATCGGCTGCAGCGTTATCTGGTCACGCTTTGGGAGGGGATCGAGGACGGTGTGGAACAGGGGCTGGCCGCTTTCGAGACCGTGCCGCTGGTGCGCGAGCGCATGGGTGACCTGATCGATTACTACCCCGGCTTCGACGACAAGATTGACCGCTCGGTGGCCACCACCTACCCGGATGTCGAGGCCGCGGTGTTCTGAATCCCCGTGTTCAGAACTGCCAGGTGGCGTGCAGCGAGCCGAACTCGGCCGCGCCCTTGGCCTGCCCGCTGAACTCGCGCGAGCGCCAGACATGGGTGTAGCCCAGGCGCACCCCGCCTACATGAAACACGACCCCGGCGGTGAGCTCGCCCACCACGGGGTGCTTGTCCACCGATGGCCCGTCACGAAAGACCGGGCCGTCCAGGAACAGGTCGTAGAGCATCAGCCGCGTATCGATACCGGCAAACGCATAGCCGCCGACGCGCGCGGTGGTCTCGAATGTGTGGGTGCCGGACAGGGCCGGGCGGATCCGGGGCGGGCCGTAATCGCCCGGCAGGTTGCGCCCCGCGCGCACGATGGCGCCGGCATTCGCGAAGGTGAAGGGGGTTCCGGCGGCCGCGCCCCAGTGCGGGGTCAGGTCGGCGCCCCAGCCGTTTGGCGTGCGGTGTGACCGGCCGCGCAGCTGGCGTTCGTAGGCCAGCATCAGCGTCGGTTCATTGCCGATCTGGTGATCCCATCCTTTTGGCTCCGGTGCGCTGGACCAGCTGTGGACCTCCCTCTGGGTGCGTTCGGCCAGGGAGGCCGGGCCGACCGTGCCCAGTGTGACTTGCAGGCGGTCCAGGCGGTTGTCGTGTTCCGCGGCCATGCTGAAATTCAGGTACAGCCAGCCGGCGTAGGGGCGATCATCCGGGTCCGGCGTCGTGCGCTCGATATCCTCCGGGGTGTACATGTTCTGACCTAGGTGGATCGCCGCCTTCAGGCGTTCGGGCTCCTCGCGACGGATGAAGAACGGTAGGCTGTCCGCCACAGTCCGCAGCCACGGTGGCACGCGTTCCTCGCTGCGCGTCCAGCCGATGCGAACCCCGTTGGTGTAGTAGCGATCCTCGCCCCCGAACAGGTCGTTCTCGAATTCGAAGTGCAAGGCATCGACGCCGCTACCGGCCAGGCTGGTTGGGCTGGCGACCGCCACGCACAGGAGTGCCGTGGCCAGCAGGCCAGCCTCTCTCCAGCGGGTGGAGCGCCGTCGGGATGCGGGGGTGTTCCGGTATGATTGGCGCATGGACCTCTCCAACCAGATCATCTTCCTGGCCGCGATCGTGCTGCTGGGGAGCATCCTTTCGAGCGTGATCACCTCGCGGCTGGGTGTGCCCCTGTTGCTGGTGTTCCTGGTCATCGGGATGCTGCTGGGCCCGGAAGGCCCGGGCGGTCTGGTGTTCGAGAATATCACCGTTGCCTATCTGATCGGCTCGGCGGCGCTGGCGATCATCCTGTTCGACGGCGGGATGCGCACACCGGCGCGCAATTTCCGCATCGGGCTGAAGCCGGCGCTGGGGCTGGCCACACTCGGGGTCATCGTCACCTCGGGGCTGACCGGGGCGTTCGCCGTGTGGTGGCTGGGACTGTCCTGGCTGGAGGGGCTGCTGCTCGGGGCGATTGTCGGGTCCACCGATGCTGCGGCGGTGTTCTCCCTGCTGCGCTCGCGCGGGCTGGAGCTGAAGAGCCGTGTCGGCGCCACGCTCGAGATCGAGTCCGGCTCCAACGACCCGATGGCGATCTTCCTGACCATTGTGCTGATCGAACTGCTGCTGATGCCGGAACAGCAGTTCGGCCTGGTGGTGCTGGTCGAGTTCATCCAGCAGATGGGCCTGGGCGCGTTGCTCGGGGTGGGTGGCGGCTTTGCCCTGCTCGCGCTGATCAACCGGGTGCCGATGGCGGCCGGGCTTTATCCGCTGTTCGCCATGGCCGGGGCACTGGCTATCTTCGGGCTCACCGGGCTGGTCGGCGGTTCCGGGTTCCTCGCCGTGTACCTGGCGGGGCTGCTGCTCGGCAACCGACCGCTGGAGGCCTCGCAGAACATCAAGCGCTTCCACGACGGCATCGCCTCGCTGGCGCAGATCGGCATGTTCCTGATGCTGGGCATGATCGTCGCCCCGTCCGAGCTCCCGCCGGTGGCGCTGGACGCCGGCCTGGTCGCCGCCGTGCTGATCCTGATCGCGCGGCCGCTGGCGGTGTGGATTTGCCTCTACCCATTCCGCTTTCCCTGGCGCGAGCAGGTGTTCATCTCCTGGGTCGGTCTGCGCGGGGCGGTGCCGATTATCCTCGCGCTGTTCCCCTTGCTGGCCGGGCTGGAACTGGCTGGCTACTTCTTCCACGTGGTGTTCTTCGTCGTGCTGATCTCGCTACTGGTGCAGGGCTGGACCGTCGCCACCTCGGCACGCTGGCTGGGGCTGGAGTTGCCCCCCGCCACCGCGCGGGTGCAGCGCACCGAGCTCGACATCCCGGGGCAGCAGGAGATGGAGCTGGTCGGCTACCGTCTGGCGGAGACCACCCCGGTGGTGCGCGAGGCCTGGTCGAACTTCCGCTTGCCGGGCAGCGCACGGGTGGTGGCGCATCTGCGCAAGGGCAAATTGCTGGAGACCCTGGAGCTGCTGGATCTGCACGCCGGCGACCATCTCTACATCATGGTCACGCCCGCGGATCTGCATGACCTCGACCGCCTGTTCGTGCCCAAGGACGAGGTGCCGGAACGCCTCACCGAGCGCAGCGTGTTCGGCGAATTTGCGCTCAACGGCGACGCCCAGCTCGGCGCAGTCGGCATGGCCTATGGCGCCCCGGTCCCGCCCGAACGCCAGGGTGAAACCCTGGAGGTCTATCTGCGTCGCGAGCTCCAGGCCGAACCGGTCGTCGGCGATGCCGTCGATCTCGGACCGATGCGCCTGGTCATCCGCGAGATGGACGGCGCCCGCATCACCCGCGTCGGCCTGAAGCTGCTGAAGCCTTCGTGATCATGTCCTGCCAGGTTAAAAGCAGGGGCATGTGGTCGCTGACTTTCAGCCAGTAATCGGTCGGGTAGCCAATTTCGATCGCGCTCTGTGCCAGCTGGTCGTGGGGTACGAAGGCGTAGTCAATGTGATAAGGCTTGTTCGCGTTTCGCTGGAGATAGAACGTGGCCTGGGACTCGCCGCCCTGTGATTCGTCGAACTGGTGGTGGTAAAGGCTTCGCAGCCCGATTGCCTCGAGTTCGGACACGACGTCGGTGTGATTCCACCATTGGTCGGGGCGATCCCAGACCGTGTTGCTGTTGAAGTCGCCAACGATGACCGCCTGATGCTGACGGATTTGTTCGCGGTGGATCTGGAGATATTTCCAGAATTGTCCGATGTACCGAAAGGCCTGCTGGTTGCTGCCCTTGGTCCAGACGGCGATGAAGACCTGATTCTCGTCCAGCACGAACGGCAGAAATAGTTTCAGATCGTTCGTGGCCCATTCGAGGGCCGGGCTGGTCCCGGAAAGCCCGGGAAGCTGAAAGTTTCCGGACCAGTGCAGGGCCCGAACCGAATGGCCATTTCGCGGAAATATTCCGATGCCTTTGTGCAGTGATTCGCCGGCCCAGAGGTAATTGCCGGCCCACTGGTGGAAGGCCGGAGTCGAGTGAGCGGGATCCTCGCATTCCTGAACGACGAGTACATCGGCATCCAGTCTGCTGATTGCATCGAGCTTGTTGCGCAACGCCCCGTTGCAGTTCCAGCTGACGAGCCTCATCCCTATTTTTCGAGCATGGCCTTCAGGCCGGCGAGGTGGGCGCGGGCGGTGAGCTGCTGGGTCTCGGGGTCCGGCGGCTTGGCGTCGGGCCAGTCGAGATGCTCCCCGGGGAGTTCGTCGAGAAAGCGCGAGGGCTCGCAATCGATGCTTTCGCCGTAGCGGCTTCGGCTTTGGGCGTAGGTGATCAGGAGGGTTTGCTGGGCGCGGGTCAGGCCGACATAGGCCAGCCGGCGCTCCTCCTCGATGGAGTCGTCTTCGACGCTGACGCGGTGTGGCAGCAGTTCCTCCTCGAAGCCGACCAGGCAGACATGCGGAAACTCCAGGCCCTTGGCGGTGTGCAGGGTCAGCAGCTGTACCGACTCGTTGCCGTCCTGGGAATCCCGGTTGCGGTCGAGGATGTCCATCAGGCTGATGCGATTGACGATGTCGGCAAGACCCATGCTGCGGGTGTCCTCGGCCTCGTCATCACCGTATTCGGCCGTGGTGTTCGCTCCGCCCATGCGCCCGACCCAGTCGATGAATTCGCGCACGTTGTCCATGCGCCGGGTCGCTGCGCGCGGGTTGGGGCTGTTCTCCAACAGCCAGGATTCGTAGTCGATGTCCTCGACCAGGGCGCGTAGCAGGACGTCCGGGGACTCTTCCGCGCCGCGGCGCTGAAAGCCGTCAATCCAGTCAGTAAAGCGCTCCAGCCGGGCCTGGGCGCGGGCATCCATGTATTCGGAAAGACCGGCGCCGCGCGCGGCCTGCAGCAGGGAGGTGCCGCGCTGGTTGGCGTAGTGGCCGAGCTTTTCCAGGGTGGCTGGCCCGATCTCGCGGCGCGGGACGTTGACCACGCGCAGGAACGCGGTGTTGTCGTCCGGGTTGGCGAGCAGGCGCAGGTAGGCAACCAGGTCCTTGATCTCGGCCTTCTCGAAGAACGACTGGCCGCCGCTCAGGCGGTAGGGGATACCCTGCTCGCGCAGGAGCTTCTCGAACAGCCTGGACTGGTGGTTGCTGCGGTAGAGGATCGCGAAATCCCCCCAGCCCGCGTTGAGACGGAAACGCCGGCGCATCAGCTCGGAGACCACGCGCGCCGCCTCGGTGTCGGCGTCGGAGCAGCCGATGACCTCGATCTTTTCGCCCTCGCCCAGCGCGCTCCACAAGCGCTTCTCGAACACGTGCGGGTTGTTCGCGATCAGCGCGTTCGCGGTGTGCAGGATGCGGTTGGTGGAGCGGTAGTTTTGCTCCAGCTTGATCACCTCCAGGCGCGGGAAATCGTCCTGCAGGCGCACGAGGTTTTCCGGGCGCGCGCCGCGCCAGGCGTAGATCGACTGGTCGTCGTCACCCACCACCGTCAGTCCATCACTGACGCCAACCAGCAGGCGCACCAGTTGGTACTGCGCGGAGTTGGTGTCCTGGTACTCGTCGACCAGCAGGTGGCGGATGCGGTCCTGCCAGCGGTTACGCAGCTCCGGATCATCGCGCAGGCAGTCCACCGGGCGCTTGATGAGGTCGTCGAAGTCCACCGCGTTGTAGGCGCGCAGGGCGTCCTCGTAGCGTGGGTAGAGGTTGGCGGCGGCGATGGCCTCCGGGGCATCGGTCATCTGACTCGCCTCGTGCAGCGCCTCCGCCGGCGTCATCAGGTCGTTCTTCCAGCGGCTGATGTGGCCAACCAGTGCGTCCACCTCGGAGCCGGTGTCGTCGCGGTAGGTGATCTCGCGCAGCAATTGCCGGCAGTCGCCCGGATCGAGGATCGAGAAGCCGGCACGCAGCCCGGCCGCCTGCAGTTCACGGCGCAGGAAATTGAGCCCGAAGGTATGAAAGGTGGAGACACTAAGCCCGCGTGCCTGCTCGCGCGCCAGGCGGCCCTGCACGCGCTCGCGCATCTCGCGCGCCGCCTTGTTGGTGAAGGTGATGGCAACAATGCGGCGCGCCTCGAGCCCGCGCTGCTCGATCAAGTGCGCGATCTTCTCGGTGATTACGCGCGTCTTGCCCGACCCCGCTCCGGCCAGCACCAGCAGTGGGTGGTCCGTGGTGGTCACGGCGGCCTGTTGTTGAGGATTCAGTTCAGACACCGGGGTGATCGATTCCTTCTCAGCGGGGCGCGTAAACTAACCCACGATCCAGCATTCATAAAGACAGTAACGGTGAGGGTAAGCCATTGACCGATGTGTCGGGCACTGCAGCCGCGGCCGGGACGGACGGGTCGCTCCCGCGTCTGACCCAGTTTGATTTTCATCAGCGCCTGATGGATGTGCCGGGCTCGGCGGTGATTCTGTTCACGCGCCAGGGCTGCGGCGCGTGCAAGGTGATGGGGCGGGTCCTGGCGGAGTGGCAGGCGGCCGCGGATGCGCCTGCCTTGTTCGTGGTGGACGCCGAGACGGATACCGCCCTGGTGCGCGAATTCGAGGTCTTCCATCTGCCGGCGCTGTTCGTGTTCCAGGCGGGCGCCTACCACGGTCGCCTGGAGGCCCCGCCCCGGTTGCCCCTGCTGCGCGAGGCGCTGACCGCCTGCCTCGCGCGCCCACCCGAGGAGGCACCATGACCTCGAACGACATCGACTGGTGGCCGCCCGCGCGCGTGGTGGAAAGCCCGAACCAGGATGCCCGCCCGCCGGGACAGGACCCGGAATTGATTGTGGTGCATGCGATCAGTCTTCCGCCCGGCGAGTTCGGCGGACCGCATATCGCCGAGCTCTTCCAGAACCGGCTGGATCCGCAGGCCCATCCCTACTTTGCCGAGATCGCGGCGTTGCATGTCTCCGCCCATGTGCTGATTAACCGCGACGGGTGGGCTACCCAGTTCGTGCCGTTCTCCCGCCGTGCCTGGCATGCAGGGGCGTCGCAGTGGTGCGGACGCGAGCGCTGCAACGATTTCTCCATCGGGATCGAACTCGAGGGGACCGACGAGGATCCGTTCACCCCGGCGCAGTACGCCGAACTGGCGCGGTTGGTGGGCTGGCTCCGGGCACGCTACCCCGGTATTGGCGCGGATGGGCTGGTGGGGCACAGCGACATCGCGCCGGGGCGCAAGACGGACCCCGGGCCCTGCTTCGACTGGACGCGCCTGCGGCGGCAATTGCAGGCGGTGACGGCATGATCGTGGATTTGTTGCGCCACGGGGAGCCGGAGGGCGGTCAGCGCTATCGCGGTCATGGCTGCGACGATCCGTTGAGCCCGCGCGGGTGGGCCCAGATGGAGCAGGCGGTGAAAGGCGAGGCCGGCTGGCAGTACGTGGTTAGTTCGCCGATGCAGCGTTGCCGCGCCTTCGCTGAACGCTTCGCCGCCGGACAGGATTTACCGCTGTCCCTGGCGCCGGATCTGCGCGAGGTGGGCTTCGGCGACTGGGAGGGGCGGACCCGGGTTGAGCTTCAGCGTGACCGGCCGGAGGAGTACCGCGCCTTCTACGCCGACCCAGTCCACGCGCGGCCGGCAGGGGCCGAGCCGCTGGCGGACTTTCGGCGGCGGGTGGAGACCGGCTTCGAGGCGGCGTTGCGGCCCCTGGAGGCCGAGCGCGTGCTGCTGGTCGTGCACGCCGGGGTGATCCGCGCCCTGGTGGGCTGGGTGATGGGGGTGCCGGACGTGCGGCTGTTCCAATTGGAATGCGACTATGCCAGCCGCACCCGCCTGCACCGGCATCCGACCCGGGGCTGGCGCCTGATCCACGCCAACCGGGTTTGAGTCGGACGCCGCTCCGGTTTACCCGGCCTGGTTGCTGCGTTTGGGGACGGCCTTCACCGACAGGTAGAAGTCGTTGTTCAGCACGTCGATCAGACGATCGATGTTCGGGTGCTTGCCGGGGTTGGCGCGGGCGTCATCGGCGTGGCTGCCGTACATCAGCAGCCCCGAGTTGGCCGCCTTCGGGCCGATGCCGCCGAAGTCCAGCGCCAGCTGGTAGTAGATCTGCAGCGACAGGCTCTGGCCTTCCACGTTTTCGATGGTCGCGGTGGGGTTGTAGTCTTCGCCAAACAATTCCAGGCGTTCGATATTGCTGACGTCGGGCAGCTTCTTGGACATGTCGGGCTCCTCGAAATAATGGCGGCATTATCGGGGCATGACCCGGTGGCGACAACCAACCCGCGAAGGCGGCAGGGTCGCGCCGGGTCAGCGACGAAGGCGCCACATGCTAAGATAGCGGCTTTTGTCGAGGGGACACGAACATGTCGCGAAGCGCGTTCATGGAGGCCGCCCAGGCCGCCGCCGATGCCGCCGAGAAGGTAATCCGCCACTATTACGAGGCGGGTGTCGACGTTGAAACCAAACCCGACGATACCCCGGTGACCCGGGCCGACGTGGAGAGCGAACAGGCGATCCGCCAGGTGATCCGCGAGCACTTCCCGGAGCACGGTTTCTACGGCGAGGAGACCGGGCAGTCGGACATGGATTCCGACTATGTCTGGCTGATTGACCCGATCGACGGCACTAAGAGCTTCGTGCGTCGCTACCCGTTCTTCTCCACCCAGATCGCGCTGATGTACAAGGGCGATCTGATCCTGGGGCTGTCCAATGGCATCCAGTTTGGTGAGCGGGCCTGGGCGGAAAAGGGCCAGGGCGCGTTCCTGAATGGCGACCCGATCGCGGTCGAGAAGACCACCGATCTGGGGCGGGCCTCCCTGTCCACCGGTAACCTCAAGTCCCTGGCGCAGAATGCTGAAGGCTGGAAGGCACTGGGCGGCATCACGGCCGAGGTGAACCGCACCCGTGGCTACGGCGACTTCTACCACTACCACCTGCTGGCGCGCGGCAGCATCGACCTGATCGTCGAGTCGGACGTGAATATCCTGGATATCGCCGCACTGGCGGTGATCGTGCGCGAGGCGGGGGGCGTGTTTACCAACCTCTCTGGCGGCGAACTGGACCTGCAGACCGCGAATGTCCTGGCCGCGGCCACCCCGGAACTGCATCGTACGGCCCTGACCCGCTTGGGCTGGAAGGGCTAGTCAGCGCCTTCCCATGCGCCTCGGTTGGGGCGCATGGGGTTGCCGGCGCCGGGGGTTATTCTCCGGAGCCGTTCCCGTTGGTTCCCACCAGTCCGTGGGTGCGCAGCTTCTTGCGCAGGGTGGCGCGGTTGAGCCCGAGCAGGGCCGCCGCGCGGCTCTGGTTGCCCCCGCAGCGCTCCAGCACGCTGGCCAGGAGGGGGCGCTCCACCTCGTTCATCACCAGCGCGTAGAGATCGTGGCTGCTCTGCCCATCCAGGGTCTCGAAGTACTGGTCCAGTGCATGGCGCACGGACTCGGCCAGCACGCAGTCGGACGGGAGGACGCCTGCAACCGGCGTCTCGTGGACCTCTGGGTCCTGTTCGAGTGGCATGTTCATGCTCATGCAGCCTCGCTTGCGATTCCCGTCAGGTGGGCCCGAAGGCGCCACAGTTGTTCGCTGGCCGTGGGGGCGGCGAGAAGGTCAGCCCGGGCCGCCCGGGTGCGGGCCTCGTCGAGACCCAGGCCCTGAAGATACCAGCCCAGGTGCTTGCGCGCGATGCGCACGCCCTGCGGTTCGCCGTATTGGGCGTGCAGTTCGCCAATGTGCTCCTCGATCAGGGCCAGGCGGGCGGCGCGCCCGGGTGCCGGCGGTATCGGTTCGCCCGCCAGCGCGGCCCGGATCTGGCCCGGGAGCCAGGGCTGGCCCTGGGCGGCGCGCCCGATCATCACGCCCGCCGCACGGGTCGTATCCAGTACCTGCAGGGCCTTTTCGGGGCCGGTGATGTCGCCATTGGCGAGCACGGGGATGGAAACGGCCCGGACGATGCGCGCGATGGCGGCGTAGTCCGTCTCTCCGCGATAGGCATCGGCCCGCGTGCGGCCATGCACGGTCAGCATCGCTATGCCGCAGTCCTCGGCAATGGCCGCGATGGTCTCGCCGTTGATCCGTTCGCGGTCGAGGCCCAGGCGCATCTTCAGGGTCACCGGGACCGTGACCGCGGTGGTGAGCGCCTGGAGCAGTTCGCGCACCCGTTCCGGCTCGCCCAGTAGCGCCGATCCGGCGGCCTTGCTGCAGACCTTCTTGGCCGGACAGCCGAGGTTCAGATCAATCACGTCGGCACCGCGGCGCACGTTCTCGCGTGCAGCCTCGGCCAGCGCCTCGGGTTCGTTACCCAGCAACTGTACGATGCGCGGGCGCGGCTCCTGGCGATGATCCAGGCGGTGGCGGCTCTTGTCGCTGGTCCATAGTCGGGTGTCGGAGGTCACCATCTCGGATACCGCCGCGCTGGCCCCCAGGCGGCGGGCCAGTAACCGAAACGGACGGTCGCTGACCCCGGCCATCGGCGCCAGAAACACGACAGGGTCGGGGAAGTGGTGAGTTCCGAGCTGCATCGGGGCTATCGGGTCGGGAGCAAGCGGGCCAGTCTAGCAGCTAACCTGCGCGGTTTCCGGTGCGGTCGATCGCGAAACCATGTGAATGCGCGCGAGCTTGGACCCGGGAATTACCGGGGCTGGATTTCGATGCCGGTGATGTGGCCATGAGGACTGGCAACGGCCAGACGCACCGAATGGGGGGAGTGGGCATTCATCGGTGCGTGGGTGTCGGTGTAGTCGTCGGGGGTCAGCCGGAGGGTGCCATGGGGCGTCCCAAGCTGGTCGGTCAGGCGAATATCGAGGATCGGCCAGGCCTGCCGGATCGGGCTCTCGAGCACGAATTGCAGGTGCAGAGTGCCGTCGCTGGTGGTGAAGAAATCGGGCGCCGAGGTGCGGACTTGGCCAGGGGCGCGCCGCGGGTGCCAGGTCGGGCAGGGGATGGCCCCGCACACTTGCGCCCGGGCCTGGTCCAGCTGGGGGCTCTGGTCCGGTGCCACGGGCGGGATTGCCAGTAGTTGCGCGCCCAGCAGCAGCATCAGGGCGGCAGCCAGCATGACCCCCGGCCAGGAGCGCCGGCGTATCGTGTCTGCCGAGCCCAGGGGGCTTGCGTGGCGTTCGATGTTGAGGGGTATTGCAGCGCCCGGGGCCCGCTCGATGGCGTGGAGGGGCGCCTGGCGTGCCGGGAGGAGCCCCTGGCCCAACACGCGTTCGCCCGCGCCGCCGATCTCCAGTGCCGGGAACAGATCGAACTCGGCATCGCAATTGGAGCAGTGCACTTGCCTCTGGCGGAGCTTGGCCCCGCGGGCGAGGGCGTGGGTGACGCCGCATTGGGGGCAGCGGGCCAGCATCCTACGGGCTGGGCGTCAGGTGTCGCGAGGATTCGCCCGATGGGGCCTGTTGATGGGCTTGCGGCGCGTTGCTGCAGCCGGGCGATCCTGTGCTTGCGGCGCCTTGCCGTTGAGAGCGATCGACTCGGCCGGGCGCGTCCATGACTCAGCGTCTCCCTAGCGCCGGCGGCCGCCGAGCAGGGCCCAGCCTTCGCGACAGTCCTCGACGCCGATATCGAAGGTGTCAGAGTAGGCCGCGATGACCTCGTCTGCCTGGCGTTCGAGCAGCCCGGCGAGCAGGATGCGTGCGCCCGGTTTCGCCGCCCGAGCCAACTCCGGTGCCAGATCGATCAGCGGCTTTGCGAGGATGTTGGCCAGCACCAGGTCATAGGCCGCGTCGGGCACAGGGTGATCGGTCAGCCCCGTCTCCAGCTGTGCGGGCGGGATGGCGTTGGAGTCGGCATTGCTGCGGGTGGCTTGCACGGCCTGTTCATCGATGTCGATGCCCAGTGCATGGCGTGCGCCCAGCTTCAGGGCGGCGATCGCGAGGATGCCCGAGCCGCAGCCGTAGTCGAGGACCTCTTGATCGCGCGGTGGCTGCTGGGCCAGGGCGGCCAGGCACATCGCGGTGGTCGGGTGATTGCCGGTCCCGAAGGCAAGACCGGGGTCCAGGCGCACGAAGGTGCCTTCCTCGATCGCCGGTTCGTCCTCCCAGGAGGGCACGATCCAGAGTGCGCCGCCGCAATGGATGGCGCCAAGACCGTCCAGCCCGGCGCGGACCCAGTCCTGGTCCTCGATCGCCTGGACCTGGATCGCCTCCGGGGCCTGCGCCTGGCGCGCCAGCGCGGCGGCGGCGAGGTCTGCCTGGGTGGTGTCCGGGAACACCGCCTTCAGGCGCACGGTGGACCACAGGGGATGGGTGCCCAGGGGCGGCTCGAAGAGGGGTTCGTCTGCGGCGTCGAACAGCTCGACGCTGACGGCACCCAGTTCGAACAGGGTGTCCTCCAGCGGCTCGGCTTGTTCCGGGCTGATCTGGCATTCAAGTTCGGCAAGGCTCATGGCATCAGGCTCGTGGCGCGAGGGGGAAGGGTCAGGCCTGTGCCTTGAGCTTCTTCTCGAGATAGTGAATATCGGTCTCGCCGCGCTGGAAGTTCGCGTCGATCATCAGGTCGTGGTGCAGCGCGACGTTGGTCTGGATGCCGTCCACCACGATCTCGCCCAGGGCGCCGCGCATGCGCGCCAGCGCGATCTCGCGGCTGTTGCCGTGGGCGATCAGCTTGCCGATCATGGAGTCGTAGTACGGCGGCACCATGTAGCCGTTGTAGATGTGGGTATCCATGCGGATGCCCGGTCCGCCCGGCGCGTGGTATTGCTGGATGGTCCCGGGGCTGGGCATGAAGGTACGGGGGTCTTCCGCATTGATGCGGCACTCGATCGCGTGACCGGTGATGCGCACGTCGTCCTGCGTGTAGCCCAGGGGTTCCCCGGCGGCGATGCGGATCTGTTCGCGCACCAGATCGATGCCGGTGACCTGCTCGGTGACGGTGTGCTCGACCTGCAGCCGGGTGTTCATCTCGATGAAATAGAACCCCCCGTTCTCGTACAGGAACTCGAAGGTCCCGGCGCCGCGGTAGCCGATCTCCTGACAGGCACGGATCAGCCGTTCGGCCATGGCCTGGCGCTGGTCATTGGTAATACCCGGGGCCGGTGCCTCCTCGATGACCTTCTGGTGGCGTCGCTGCATGGAGCAGTCACGTTCGCCCAGGCAGACGGCGTTGCCGTGGCTGTCGGCGAGGATCTGGAACTCCACGTGGCGCGGGTGTTCCAGGTACTTCTCCATGTACAGGGTGTCATTGCCGAACCCCTGCTGCGCCTCGTTGCGGGTCAGCGATATGGCGTTCAGCAGCGCGCCCTCGGTGTGCACCACACGCATGCCGCGGCCGCCCCCGCCGGCGGCGGCCTTGATGATGACCGGGTAACCGATCTCGCGCGCCAGCGCCAGGTTGGTGTCCGCGTCGTCGCCCAGGGCGCCGCCGGAACCGGGGACGCAGGGCACGTTGGCCTCCAGCATCGACTGCTTCGCGGAGACCTTGTCGCCCATCAGGCGGATGGTCTCGGCGCGCGGACCGATAAAGGCGAAGCCCGAAGACTCCACGCGTTCGGCGAAGTCCGCGTTTTCCGACAGGAAGCCGTAGCCCGGGTGGATCGCGCCGGCGTCGGTGACCTCGGCGGCCGCGATCAGCGCGGGAATGTTCAGGTAGCTCTCGCCCGAGGCCGCGGGGCCGATGCAGACCGACTCGTCCGCCAGGCGAACGTGCTTCAGGTCGCGGTCGGCGCTGGAGTGGGCGGCGACGGTGGCAATGCCCATTTCGCGGCAGGCACGCAGGACCCGCAGGGCGATCTCGCCGCGGTTGGCGATCAGAATTTTTTCAAACATGCTCGAACCTGTTTCCAGCGAAGCCGGGGGTGTGAGGCCCGGCGGATGGGTTCATCCGATGATGAACAGCGGCTGCCCGTATTCCACCGGGTTGCCGTTCTCGACCAGGATGTCGCGGATGGTGCCGCCCTGGTCGGCCTCGATCGGATTGAGCATCTTCATGGCCTCGATGATGCAGAGGGTCTCGCCGGCCTCCACCGTCTGGCCGACCTCGACGAATGGCTTGGAGCCCGGGCTCGGCGCCCGGTAGAAGGTGCCGACCATGGGTGCGGTGACCCGATGACCGTCCATTTCCGGTGCGGCCTCCGTCGCGCCCGCCGGGGCTGCGGTCGGGGCCGCCGCGGCGGCGGGCGCCGCTGGGGGCAATGGGGCCGGGGCGGCGGCCATGGGCGTCCCACTGGCGGAGCGGGTGATGCGCACCGACTCCTCGCCTTCGTGGATCTCGATCTCGTGGATGCCGCTCTCGTCGAGCAGGTCGATCAGTTTCTTGACCTTGCGAATGTCCATGGAAGCCTCTTAGTCCTTGATAGCTGCAAGCGCCGCATCCAGCGCCAGCCGGTAGCCAATGACGCCGAAGCCACTGACCAGGCCGGCGGCGACATCGCTCAGGCGCGAGGTCTGGCGGAAGGGCTCGCGGGCGTGGATGTTGCTGATATGGATCTCGTAGAACGGGATGGCGACGCCCAGCAGGGCATCGCGCAGGCTGACACTGGTGTGGGTCAGGCCGCCCGGATTGATCAGGATGTGCTCCACGCCCTCGCCGGCGGCGGCGTGGATGCGGTCGATCAGGTCGCCTTCGTGATTGCTCTGGAAGCAGTCGAGGGTTGCGCCGGCCTGTTCCGCCCGGGCTTTAAGGTCGGTCTCGATGTCGGCCAGGGTCTGTACGCCGTAGCGCTCCGGCTCCCGCTGTCCCAGCAGGTTCAGGTTGGGGCCGTTGAGCAGCAGTATGGACGCCATGGCAGGGGGAATCGGTAGCGATCCTGTCGAGAATGGACGCGATTGCACCGAAAAATCACGATGCAGCGAATGATCGGGATTCTGCCGCAGGAAGGGTAGGAGTGTCCAGCGCGAGGCGCTGGAGACGTCGCCAGAATGGGGTCGGCCCGGCGCCCCGGCGAGCGTCGGGGTGCCGGGCACGGAACGTGCAGGTTAGTCGGCGGTGAGCGGGAACAGGGTGAGTTCGACGCGGCGGTTCTGTTCGCGGCCCGCATCGGTGTCGTTGGTAGCGACCGGCTGGTGCGGCCCGAGGCCGATGGTGTGCACCCGCACCGGCTGTACGCCACGGCGGATCAGGGCCTGACCCACGCTCTCGGCACGGCGCTCGGAGAGGTCCATGTTGTATTCCACCCGGCCGGTGCTGTCGGTGTGCCCGGCGATCTCGATCCCGGTCTGGTCGAACTCCTCCAGCACCAGTGCGACCGAGTCGAGGACGTCATGGAATTGCGGCTTGATCTCGCTGCGATCGAAATCGAAGGTGATGTTGCTCGGCATGTTGAGGATGATGTTGTCGCCATCGCGGGTCACGCTCACGCCGGTGCCGCGCAGCTGTTCGCGCAGGGCATCCTCCTGGCGGTCCATGTAGTTGCCGATGGCGCCACCGGCCAGGGCCCCGATGCCGGCGCCAATCATGGCGCGTTGGGTGCGGTTGCGACTGCTGGTGACGCTACCGAGCACCGCACCGGTGGCGGCCCCGATGCCGGCCCCGATGGTGGCTCGGGAGACGCGTTCTTCCCCGGTGTACGGATCCGTGGTGGTGCAGCCCACCACCAGTACCAGGGCGCTGGTGACGGCCAGGGCGAGAATGCGTTGCATGATGAATCTCCCAGTATTCGCTGGCCCCGTGCGGATACGGGGCAATAGGTTCAGCTTGCGCTGTGGCGCGTGAACCGTCCATGAACCCGGGTTGTGGGTGGGCTATTCGGGAGCGATTTCGTGACGCAGTTGACGCAGAATGGGATCCGTCTCGGGGTGCACCCCGCGCCAGATGGAGAAGGCCTCGGCCGCCTGTTCCACCAGCATGCCGAGGCCGTCGCTGCCGCGTACACAGCCCGCGCCGGCGGCCCAGTCCAGGAAGCGCTTGGCGCCGGCGCCGTAGACCAGGTCATAGGCCAGGCTGTCCGCGTGGACGAGGTGCTCGGGGAGCGCCAGTGCATCGTCGCCGAGACCGGTGGCGGTGGCGTTGACCACCAGGTCGAACGGACCCTGCGGCAGGGCGTCCAGGCCGCAGGCGGAGAGCCGGGTGGCCGGGGCGATATCCCGGAAGGCATCCACCAGCCCCTCGGCGCGGGCCACGGTGCGGTTGGCGATGATCAGCACCTCCGGTGCGCCTTCCAGCAGGGGCTGCAGCAGGCCGCGGGTGGCGCCTCCGGCCCCCAGGATCAGGACCTGGCGATTGCGCACGTCGAAGCCGAGGCGGTCGAGATCGCGACAGAATCCGACGCCGTCGGTGTTGTCGCCGTGGATGCGGTGGTCGCCGTCCCGCCACAGGGTGTTGACTGCCCCGGCATGGCGCGCCCGGTCGCTCAGCACCCGGGCCAGGGCGAAGGCCTCCTCCTTGAATGGAACGGTCACGTTGAGGCCCTTGAGCCCCTCGGCGAACCAGGCGTTGACCTCCTCGGCGAACTGCCCGGGGGTGCCCTGTCGGGCTTCGTACACGAGGTGTTGCCCGGTCTGTTCGGCGAACAGGGTGTGGATGCGCGGGGACAGCGAGTGGTGGACGGGGTTGCCCACCACGGCGTAGCGATCCGGACGCGGCTCGCTCATCGCGCCGCGTCCTCCGCCAGCCATTCGGCCACGGTGCGCGCATAGTAGGTGAGGATGCCGTCGGCCCCGGCGCGCTTCATGCCGGTCAGGGCCTCCAGCACGCAGGCGCGCTCGTCCAGCCAGCCGCGCTCGGCGGCGGCCTTGAGCATCGCGTACTCGCCGGAGACGTGGTAGACGAAGGTCGGGCGCCGGAATTCGTCGCGGATGCGGCGCACCACGTCGAGGTACGGCATGCCCGGCTTGACCATCACCATGTCGGCCCCCTCGGCGAGATCCAGCGCGACTTCGTGCAGGGCCTCGTCGCCGTTGGCCGGGTCCATCTGGTAGGTCTCCTTGCCGCCCTTGCCGAGGTTGCCGGCCGAGCCCACCGCGTCGCGGAACGGACCGTAGAAGGCCGAGGCGTACTTGGCGGAGTAGGCGAGGATGCGCGTGTGCACGTGCCCGCCGTCCTCCAGGGCGCCGCGGATCGCGCCGATGCGCCCGTCCATCATGTCGGAGGGGGCCACCACGTCGGCGCCGGCGGCGGCATGCGACAGCGCCTGCTTCACCAGGGCCTTGGTGGTGATGTCGTTCACCACGTAGCCGTCGTCGTCGATGATGCCGTCCTGACCGTGGGTGGTGAACGGGTCCAGGGCCACGTCGGTGATCACGCCGAGATCCGGGTGCGCCGCCTTCAGTGCGCGCACCGCGCGCTGGGCGAGGCCCTCGGGGTTCCACGCCTCGGCCGCATCCAGGCTCTTCTTCTCGCCCGGCACCACCGGAAACAGCGCCAGCGCCGGGATGCCCAGGCGCACGGCGGCGGCCGCCTCTTCCTGCAGCTGGTCGATGGAGACGCGTTCCACGCCGGGCATCGACGGTACCGCCTCGCGCACGCCCTCGCCCTCGGTGACGAACACCGGCAGGATCAGGTCGTCCGCGCGCAGGTGGTGTTCGCGCATCAGGCGGCGGGAGAAGCCGTCGCGGCGCATTCGGCGCGGGCGGCCGGCGGGGTAGGGGGCGATCGGTGCGGTCATGCCAGGTCCTTGCGTGTTTGGAGTCAGCCGGCAGTCTCGGCGAGCCAGTCGCGCGGCTTCAGGTAGCGGTCGTAGAGTTCGGCCTCGGGCGTGCCGGGCGCCGGCTGGTAGTTGTACTCCCAGCGCACCAGCGGCGGCAGCGACATCAGGATCGACTCGGTGCGCCCGCCCGACTGCAGGCCGAACAGGGTACCGCGGTCATACACCAGGTTGAACTCGACATAGCGCCCGCGGCGGTAGAGCTGGAACTGGCGCTCGCGCTCGCCGAAGTCGGTGGCGTGGCGGCGCTCGACGATCGGGGCGTAGGCGTCGAGGTAGGCGTTGCCCACGCTCTGCATGTAGCCGAAGGCATGCTCGAAGCCGCCCTCGCTGAAGTCGTCGAAGAACAGCCCCCCCACGCCGCGCGGTTCGTCGCGGTGCTTGAGGTGGAAATACTCGTCGCACCACTTCTTGTGCGCCGGATAGAGGTGCTCGCCGAACGGGCGGCAGGCGGCCTCGGCGGTACGGTGCCAGTGGATGCAGTCCTCGTCGAAGCCGTAGTAGGGCGTGAGGTCGAAGCCGCCGCCGAACCACCAGATGGGGTCCTCGCCGGGCTTCTCGGCGATGAAGAAGCGCACGTTGGCATGCGAGGTCGGAACAAAGGGGTTGTGCGGGTGGATCACCAGGGAGACGCCGGTGGCCTGGAACGAGCGCCCGGCCATCTCCGGACGGTGGGCGGTGGCCGAGGCCGGGAGGTTGTCGCCCATCACGTGGGAGAAATTCACCCCGGCCTGCTCGAACACCGCGCCCTCGTGCAGCACGCGGGTGCGCCCGCCGCCGCCAGCGGGGCGCTCCCAGGCGTCCTCCTCGAAGCGGGCCCGGCCGTCCAGGCCCTCGAGGCCCTGGCAGATGCGGTCCTGCAGGCCCTGCAGGTAGTCGATTACGCGCTCGATGGAGACGTTGTCCTGGCTCATGCTGCGTCCCGGTTGTTCAGTGGTCGGTGTTCGCGTCGGGGTCCGGTCCACCCCGGAGCCAGGCCCCGGTGCGGGCGTCGCGGATCGCGCTGGGGGCGTCGCGCCCGCCACATTCTGCCTGCAGGATCGCATCGATGCCCGCCCCGAGTTGTGAGGTAACGCAATCCCAGGTGCGGCAGGGCTCCGCGCCGGCGCGGTTCGCGCTGGTCGAGACCAGCGCGCTGTCGACGGCGGCGCACAGCGCACGTGTGGCTGGATGGGCGGTTAGGCGCACGGCCAGGCTGTCGTGTTCGCCACACAGCAGGGTGGGGCAGTCAGGGGTTACGGGTAGCAGCCAGGTTGTGGGGCCGGGCCAGCTGGCGTCGATCTCGGCCTGGCGGTCGGCGGGCAGCGGGGCCAGCCAGGGGGCAAGGCGGTCGAGCCGGTCGCTGACCACGATCAGCCCCTTGGCTGCCGGTCGACCCTTCAGTGTCAGGATGCGTTCGATGGCCTCCGGCGCGTCCGGGCGGCAGCCAAGGCCGAAGACCGCCTCGGTGGGGTAGGCGATCACCCCGCCGTCGCGCACGTGGTGCGCGACGGGATCGATCTCGGCGGTCAGCAGCGGGGCGTTATTCCGATCCACGATCGCCGGAGGGCTCGGCACTCAGGCGGTTGTCGCCAGCGCTGGCGGACTTCGCAGTAGACGACTTCTTCGCCGGGGTCTTCTTGGCGGTGGTCTTCTTCGCGCCCGTCTTGCTGGCGGTGGCCTTCTTCTTGGTCGCCGGTTTCTTCGCGGATGTCGACTTGGCCGACGTCTTGCTGGCGGACTTGCCCTCGGCCTTGCTAGAGGACTTGGCAGCGGTCTTGCCCGTGGACTTGGCCGCCCCCTTGCGTCCGCGGCCCTTGCGTTCCGGGGCGGCGGCGATCAGCTCCTGGCACTGTTCCAGCGTCAGGGACTTGGGGTCGGTCTCTTTCGGGATCTTGGCGTTCTTGTTGCCGTCGGTCACGTAGGGGCCGTAGCGCCCGTTCAGGACCTGGATGCCTTCCGCGTCGAAGCTCTTGATGAAGCGTTCGGCGTCCTTTTTCTTCTTCTCGGCGACAACCTCCAGCGCGCGTGGCAGCTCGATGGTCCAGACATCGTCGTCCGGGCCCAGCGACGCGTACTTGGAGCCGTACTTCACGTACGGGCCAAAGCGGCCGATGTTGACCATCACCGGTTCGCCCTCGGGGGTCTCGCCGAGATCGCGCGGCAGCTTGAACAGCTCCAGCGCCTCCTCGAGGGTGACCTTGTCCATCTTCTGCCCGGGCAGCAGGCCGGCGAAGCGCGGCTTCTCCTCGTCGTCCTTGGTGCCGATCTGCACGATCGGTCCGAAGCGGCCCAGGCGCACGCTGACCGGGCGCCCGCTTTGCGGGTCGGGGCCCAGCTCGCGCGATTGCACGGCCTCGGCGCGGGTCACGTTCTCTTCTTTTTCCTTCACCCGGTCGCGGAAGTCGCCCCAGAACGCTTCCAGCACCGGGACCCAGTCCTTCTCGCCGCGCGAGATGGCATCCAGCTCGTCTTCCAGCTTCGCGGTGAAGTCGTAGTCCACGTAGCGGTCGAAGTGCTGGGTCAGGAAGCTGTTCACGATCCGGCCGGTGTCGGTCGGGATGAAGCGCTTGCCATCCATCTCCACGTACTCGCGCGACTGCAGGGTGGAGATGATGCTGGCGTAGGTGGAGGGGCGGCCGATCCCGTATTCCTCCAGCGTCTTCACCAGGCTGGCCTCGGTGTAGCGCGGCGGCGGCTCGGTGAAGTGCTGGTCGGCGGTGACTTCGTTCAGCTTGACGCTGTCGCCCTCGGCCATCTCCGGCAGGCGCTTGTCCTCGTCGTCGTCCTGCGTGTCATCGCGGCCCTCCTGGTAGACCGCGATGAAGCCGGGGTCGACCAGGGTGGAGCCGGTAGCGCGGAACTGGTGCCTGGTTTCGCCCGGGACCAGGTCGGCGGCGACGGTGTCGAAGGTTGCGTGGATCATCTGGCAGGCGACGGTGCGCTTCCAGATCAGGTCGTACAGGCGTGCCTGGTCGCTGCTCAGGCGATCGCGTATCTCGTTCGGCACGTGGCGCACGGAGGTCGGGCGGATGGCCTCGTGGGCCTCCTGCGCGTTCTTCGACTTGGTCTTGTACTGGCGCGGGCTGTCGGGGACATTGTTGGCCCCGTAGCGCTCCTCGATCAGACCGCGGATTTCGCCGATCGCCTCGCCGGCCAGGGCCACCGAGTCGGTACGCATGTAGGTGATCAGGCCGATCGCGCCGGAGCCCAGATCGATCCCTTCGTAGAGCTGCTGGGCGGTGCGCATGGTGCGGCTGGCGGTGAAGCCGAGCTTGCGCGAGGCCTCCTGCTGCAGGGTCGAGGTGGTGAACGGCGCGGCCGGGTTGCGGCGGCGCTGCTTCTTCTCGACCTTGGCGACCCGGAGCTCGCCGCTGGCGGCGTCGGTCAGGCGTTTCTGGGCGTCGTGCGCCAGTTCGGTGCTGTTGAGGTCGAACTGGTCCAGCTTGTTGCCGTCCAGGTGGGTCAGGCGCGCGGTGAATGACTGGCCCTGGCGTTCGGTCAGGGCGTCGAGCGTCCAGTACTCGCGGGCGACGAAGGCCTCGATCTCGTTCTCGCGCTCGGCAATCATGCGCAGTGCCGGGCTCTGCACGCGCCCGGCGGACAGGCCGCGCTTGATCTTGCGCCACAACAGCGGCGAGAGGTTGAAGCCGACCAGGTAGTCCAGCGCGCGGCGCGCCTGCTGGGCGTCGATCAGCGGCTGGGCCAGGTCGCGCGGGTGCTCGATCGCTTCCTGGATCGCCTTCTTGGTGATCTCGTGGAACACCACCCGGTGCACGTCGCGGTTTTCCAGCAGGCCGCGTTCGCGCAGGACCTCGTGGAGGTGCCAGGAGATCGCCTCGCCTTCACGGTCGGGGTCAGTCGCGAGGATCAGGTCGTCGGATTTCTTCAGCGCCTTGGCGATCGCCTCGATCTGTTTCTCGCTGCGCTCGATGATGTCGTACTTCATCCGGAAGCCGTCTTCCGGATCCACCGCGCCCTCCTTGGGTACGAGATCGCGTACGTGGCCATACGAGGCGAGGACCTGGTAGTCGGGACCCAGGTACTTCTCGATGGTCTTGCCCTTGGCGGGGGACTCTACAATGACGAGGTGCTTGCTCATGTGGCTCGGGACCGTCTCCGTGGCAGCGGGTTCCGTGTCGGGGCGGTGGCGGTTGCAAGCATGCAACCGGGTTCACGGGCGCTAAAGACTAGATGAGGAAAACGCCCGTGGCTACCGCGTAACCATCGAAAGACGGCGAAGTCAGTGCAGATAATCCACGGCACTGGGGCCCGAGTCGTCGCGCATGACCTCTTCCAGGCGGGAATAGGCGATCGCGTCGTCGGGCTGGTTGAACAGCACCATCAACACCACCCAGCGCAGCTGGTCGAGGTCGATCTCCTCGGCATCCAGCTCCATGACGCGATCCAGCACCAGCTCGCGGGTGCCGGCCGTCAGCAGGCCGTTCTGCTCCAGGTGCAAAAGGAAGCCGTGAGACTCGGTGTCCAGGCGCTTGCGCTCCTCGGGGGCGTAGATCCGCTGGGCGGCACCGTCCCCGCCGCGGCCTGCCAACGGGGCTTCGCTCATCAGGCGGTCCAGCCAGCCGAGGGCGCGATCGATCTCGCGCCGGGCGAAACCGGCCTCCACCAGGTGGCGTTCCAGTTCCGAGCGGTCCGGCTCCTGGTCGGATTCCTCGTCGATGGTGTGCTCAAAGAGATACATGAGCACATCCAGCACGTTCTCGTTCATGATTCGGGGGATCCTGCGTCGAGGCGCTGGTAACGCCCGTGGTCGAGAGCGGCCACGCGGCCATGAAGTTCAAGCAAAACCAGCATGGATGAAAGCTGTTCGATGGTCAATTTGGTGCGTTCGCGCAGGGTTTCCAGCGGGACCGGGTCGAAACCCATCGCGTTCAGCACGCGTTCCTGCTCCGGGTCCAGCGGTTCGCCGGCGGGCTCGGCCGGGGCTGTAGGGGCGTTGGGCGCCACGCCTAGCCAGTCCGCGAGGTCGTCAAGGATCTCGTCGGCCGACTCCACCAGCTGGGCGCCGTCGCGGATCAGTTGGTGGCAGCCGCGGCTGGCGGGGCTGAGCACCGAGCCGGGGACCGCATAGACCTGGCGCCCCTGCTCGGCGGCCAGCCGCGCGGTGATCAGCGACCCGCTCTTCAAGGCCGCTTCGACAACCAGGGTGGCCAGCGAAAGCCCGCTGATCACCCGGTTGCGCTGCGGGAAGTTCCGCGCCAGTGGCCGGGTACCGGTGGGCCATAACGAGACGACCAGGCCATGGTCGGCGATGCGATGGGCGAGCCGGCGATGCTGGGCGGGGTAGATGCGGTCGGGCCCGGTGGCGACCACCGCGATGGTGCGCCCGCCGGGTGCGGCCAGGGCGCCCTCGTGGGCCGCGCCGTCGATGCCGCGCGCCAGGCCGCTGGTGACCGTGAGCCCGGCCGTGGCCAGCTCGCGCGCGAATTCGCTGGCCAGGCGCTCGCCCTGCGGAGTCGCCTCGCGGCTGCCGACGATCCCCACTTGCGGGGCGCGCAGCAGTTCCGGGTTGCCGTTCAGGTACAGCACCGGCGGTGGGTCGGGGAGCTCGGCCAGCAGGGGCGGATAGGCGGGGTCGTCGAGACACAGGAGGTGATGCCGGGGATCGGCATCGAGCCAGGCCCGGTCGGCTTCGGCCCCTTTGTCGCGGGCCTGGCGCGCGGCATCGTCCAGCTTGAGGTCGATGCCCGCACGCTGCCATTCGGCGGCCGGGGCGCCGAGGGCGTGGCCCGGAGTGCCGAAGGCCTCGACCAGTTGCAGCATGCGCCGCGGGCCGAGGCCAGGGGTGTTGATCAGGCGTAGCCAGTCCTGGTGCGGAGCGGCCGCCGTTCCGGCATCACGCATGAAGCCGGGCCGCAAGTCCGGTCAGGGGGCGCGAACCTTGTCACCCTCGCGCAGGGTGCGTTCGGCCTCGGTTACCAGCACGTAGGAGACCTTCTCGAAGGTCTGGAAGACCATCACGGTGCCGACTTCTTCTTCCGGCAGGGTGACGACGTCGTTGGCGCGATCACTGATCGGGTCGCGGACCTCGCGTCCGGCGGTGAAGGCCGCAAAGACCTGACCGTTCTCGATGCCGTCGCGCTCGCCGCGGTTGATGATCGCGGCCTGCAACTGGCCGACCTGGCTGATGGCGTCGAACAGCGAGATGATCGTGCCCTCGGCGCCGGCCGGTGCGCGGCCAATGTCGAACAGCCGGTCCTGCTCTTCGGCGTAGGGCACCAGGCGGTCGCCACGGATGGCCTCGCGTTCGCCCTTGCGGATATCGGCGCGGGCGACGTTGCCCGGCTCGATGATCTCCGCCTCGCCCACCGGCAGGGTCGCGACGCCCAGCTCCTCGCCGGTATCCGGGTCGATCAGCATGCCGTCGTGGCGCACGATGTGGTAGAGCTCGTACTGTTCGGTGTCTTCGGCGTTGCGCACGTAGACGCGGTCACCGGGGCCGAAGATCACGCGCTCGTCCTGCGAGGCGAGGACATAGGGCGCATTCTCCAGGGTCTCTTCATCCAGCACCTGCGGCCGGAACATGAACGACTGCAGGGTGGAGATGGGGGAGATGTCCTCGTCGCGCTCCACCACCCGGGCCTCGGGCGACAGGCGATGGGTCGGGCGCACGCGCGGGCCGCCGTCGACCATGATGCGCGGCTGGCCATCCACGTAATGAATGCTCAGCACGTCACCCGGATAGATCAGGTGGGGGTTCTCGATCTCGGGGTTGACCAGCCAGATCTCCGGCCAGTACCAGGGGTCCTGCAGGAACATCGCGGAGATATCCCAGAGCGTGTCGCCCTTCTTGACGACGTAGCGTTCCGGCGCGGATTCGCGGATTTCCGGCTCGGCCTCGGCGGAGCTGCGTTGTTCCAGTGCGTTGCGCGACTCGCGGGCGGCAGCTTGCGTTTCGCTGGTGCCGGATGCGGCCGTTTCGGCGCTGCCATTCTCTGGCGTGGCCGCGCAGGCGCTCAGCAACAGCGTTACACTGAAGAGAATGCCCGGCAGAACGAAGGTCGTGGTGGCCCTGGTCTTGTACATTTTGGTGTCCCCTGTCAGGTCCGCGCGCTCCCCGAGCCTTCCTGTGGCCCGGCCCCATTCGGATGACGCAACTCCGCGGATATTGCGGTCCAACGTTAGCAGAATTGCGACGTCTGTACAGTACAAAGTTTGAGGTTTTTTCATGGCCAAGCGTGAAATCCTGCACTTCCCCGATCCCCGGCTGCGCCTGAAGGCCGAGCCGGTCGCCGAGGTGGATGACGAGATTCGTACCCTGGTGGACGACATGTTCGAGACCATGTACGAGGCCCCGGGCATCGGCCTGGCGGCCACCCAGATCAACGTGCAAAAGCGTGTGCTGGTGGCGGATATCTCCGATGATCAGAGCGCGCCGCATGCCCTGATCAACCCCGAGATCCTGGAAACCTCCGGCGAGGAGGAGATGGACGAGGGTTGCCTGTCCGTGCCCGGTTTCTACGAAAAGGTGCAGCGTGCCGACCGCATCCGCGTGCGCGCCCTGGGGCGCGATGGCCAGCCCTTCGAGCTGGAAATCGACGGGCTGCTCGCGGTGTGCATCCAGCACGAGATCGACCACCTCGACGGCAAGCTGTTCGTCGATTACCTGTCCAGCCTGAAGCGCAGCCGCATTCGCAAGAAGCTGGAGAAGCAGGGCGTCCGCACCGGGGCGGGTGACAAGGCCGCGGTCCCCGCGGTCTGATGGGGGTGGCGGACACGGACGTCGACTCCCTGCGCATCGTCTATGCCGGGACGCCCGATTTTGCAGTCCCGGCGCTGCAGGCCCTGATCGAGAGCGGGCATGCGCCGGTCGCGGTCTACACCCAGCCGGACCGCCCGGCGGGGCGCGGACGCAAGCTGCGCCCCGGGCCGGTCAAGCAGGTCGCCGAGGCCGCGGGGCTGCCGGTGGTGCAGCCGGAGAGTCTCAAAACCCCTGAGGCCCAGGCGGCGCTCGCGGCCTGGCGCCCGGATATCCTGATCGTGGCGGCCTACGGGCTGATCCTGCCGCGCGCGGTGCTCGCGATCCCGCCGCTGGGGGGGCTCAATATCCACGCCTCGTTGCTGCCGCGCTGGCGCGGCGCGGCGCCGATTCATCGTGCCATCCTCGCGGGGGATGCCGAGACCGGGGTCTGCCTGATGCAGATGGCCCCGGGGCTGGATACCGGCCCGGTGCATGCCTGCCGGGGTGTGACGATTACACCGGAGACCACCACTGGAAGCCTGCACGACGTTCTCGCCCGTGAAGGCGCCGAACTGCTGGTCGAGCAGCTCCCGGCGATTGCCGCGGGCGAGTCCGCGCCCTGGCCACAAGATGACGAGCAGGCCACGTATGCCCGCAAGCTGGAGAAACAGGAGGCCTGGATGGACTGGTCGCAACCGGCCGTCGCCCTGGATCGCCAGGTACGTGCCTTCAACCCCTGGCCGGTGGCCCAGACCGGCTGGCAGGGGCAGGTGGTGCGGGTGTTTAACGCGACCCCTCTTGCCGAACCGGCCGATGCGGCGCCGGGGACGATTCGAAATACTGGGGTGGACGGCGTCGACGTGGCCACGGGCGACGGCATCCTGCGGCTGCAAACGGTGCAGCTGCCGGGACGTCGCCCGGTCGCGGCGGCCGACTGGGCTCGTAATGCCGATCTGGTTGGCCAGACCCTGACGGGGGCGGTCTGATGGCAGGCAAGCAAAAGCGTGTGGTGCCCTCGCGGGTGGATTCGCGTTCGCCGCGTCAGCGTGCGCTGGAGGCGGTCGAGCGCGTGGTGCTGCAGGGGCAGTCGCTGACCCGGGCGGTGGAGCTGGTGACCGAGGGGCTCGCGTCGCGCGATGCCGCCTGGGTGCAGGCCCTGGCCTACACCACCCTGCGCTGGTATCCGCAGCTGGAGGGGCTGGTCGGCGGGTTTCTCGAGCGACCGCTGCGCAAGAAGGATGCCGTGATCGGCGTGCTGCTGGCGCAGGGCCTGGCCGAGGTGCTGCATTTCGGTACGCGGGATCATGCGGCGGTGCGCGAGACGGCCGAGCTGGCGCGCGAGATCCATCGACCCGGCGCGGTGGGGCTGATCAACGCGGTTCTGCGCCGTGCCCTGCGCGAGCAGGATGCGCTGGCCGCCCGGATCGAGGCGGAGCCGGGCCTGCGCTATGCGGTTCCGGCGTGGCTGCTGGAGGCGATTCGCGACGCCTGGCCCGAGGACTGGGAGGCGTTGCTGGAGGCCTCGACGCTGCCGGCGCCGATGACCCTGCGGGTGAACCTGCAGCGCGGCAGCCGCGAGGCGGCGCTGGAGGCGCTGGCCGCTGCGGGGACGCCGGCGCGGCCGCACCCGGTGCTCGCCAGCGCGCTGACCCTGGAGAATCCGGTCGACGTCGGGGCGCTGCCGGGGTTTGCCGACGGGGCGCTGTCGGTCCAGGACGCCTCGGCGCAATGGGCCGGGCAACTGCTGGATCCGCAGCCGGGCGCGCGGGTGCTGGATGCCTGTGCGGCCCCGGGCGGCAAGACCGGGCACCTTCTGGAGCGCGCCGGTGGCCAACTGGACCTCACCGCGCTGGACAACGACCCGGAACGCCTGGAGCAGGTGCGCGAGAATCTCGACCGGCTGGGCTTCGACGCCCGGCTGGTCGCCGCCGACCTGGAGGCCGCCGACGACTGGTGGGACGGCCAGGCCTTCGACGCGATCCTGCTGGACGTGCCTTGTTCTGCCACCGGCGTGATCCGGCGTCATCCGGATATCAAGACCCTGCGTCGAGCCGAGGACATCCCGCGCCTGGCGGCGGAGCAGGCCCGCCTGCTGGCCGGCGCCTGGCAGCTGCTGCGCCCGGGCGGGCGGCTGCTGTATGCCACCTGCTCGTTGCTGTCGCCGGAAAACGAGGCCGTTGTGGCCCCGTTCGTGGCCGCGACCGCGGATGCGCGGGTGCTTCCCGTGAACGGCGATGCGGGGATCCCCGGAGGCCGGCCGCGCGAGGTCGGCGTGTCGCTGCCGCTGGGTCTCGAGGGCGGTGATGGCTTCTACTATGCGCTCCTGGAGAAGCAGGCCCCCTGATGCCGAGCGGCGCCTCCCCGTGGCGCGGGCCCTTCGTGGCGCTGTGCTGCCTGTTTGCTCTGCTGGCGCTGCCTGTGCCGGCCGCGGCGGTGGAGATCCGCGGCGCCAATCACCTGTGGCTGGACGACACCACCGTGCTGGTGCGTCTCGATATCGACATGCGTCTGCCCGCCGTGCTGGAAGATGCCCTGGCCAACGGAGTGACCCTGGAGTTCGAGGCGGAAACCCGTCTGGAGCGCGGTCGCCGGGTGGGGCGCGACACCCTGGCGAGCGAGACCCGCCGGGTCCAGCTGCAATACTTTGCGCTGAACCGGCATTACCTGGTAACCGCGGTGACCGACGAGCGCATGGATCTGAAACCGACCCTGGGGGATGCCCTGGACCAGGTCGCCCGGCGGCTGGGCCGGCTGCGCCTGGATGGCATTCCCGCTTCGGCGCGCCCGAATCCCGGGGAGTTCGACCTGGCGGCACGCCTGATGCTGGTGTACTCGGCGCTGCCTCTGCCCCTGCAGCTGGATGCCGGGTTGCGCGGTGATCTGACGACACGACAGGAGTGGCGGCGATGGTCGCTGGATTAGGGAAACGCTGGTCAACGTACGCGCTCGCTGCTTCGTCGCTTTTGCGTGCGAACAAGGCGCGGCGACCGCCGTGCAGTCATTCTGCACAAGGGTGCCGCAACGCCGTGCGCAGGCCCGTTTTTGATCACAACGGGCGGCCGAGCCCCTGCTTTCAATGGTTCGTGGGGTTGGTAACCCAGGTTCCCCGATCCGGCGTTGCGGCCCTTGCCGATAGAATGGCTACCGGCTGCGGACCGCGCCTTGTTTCGGAAAACCTGGGTTACCAACGCGAGGGTGTACGTTGATCAGCGTTTCCCTAAGGGGCTTCCCGTGGGGGCTGTTCGGCATCGGGCTCCTGTTCGTGCTGCTGCTGACCTCGCTGGTGGTGATGGGCGATGCCGCGCAGAACCAGGCGCGCTTCGAGCAGCTGTTCCTGTGGCTGCTGGTGTTCCACGTCGCCGTGCTGGTGGCGCTGGGCGGGCTAATCATCTATCAGGTCGCGCGCATGGCGATCCAGTATCGCCGCGGGGTCCCCGGCAGCCGGCTGACCCTGCGCCTGGTCGCGGTGTTCATGCTGGTGGCGGTGCTGCCGGTGTCCGTTGTCTATTACTTCTCCTTCAAGTTCCTGAACGAGGGCGTGGATTCCTGGTTCGACGTGCGCGTGGAGTCGGCGCTGGAGGATGCGCTGGAGCTGTCGCGCTCGTCGCTGGATCTGCGGGTGCGCCAGCTGGCGAACGAGACCCAGGAACTGATGAGCGATCTCGAGGGGGTCTCGGAGGGGCTGGTGCCGCTGGCCCTGAACGACTATCGCCGCCAGGTCGGGGCGCAGGAGCTGACCCTGGTCGGCTCCAACAACCGCATCATCGCCTCCAGCACCGACAGCCCAATCCGTCGTCTGCCGACCCCGCCCGGGTCCGACATTCTGATGCGGGTACGCCCGGAACAGCCGTATTCGCGGCTGGAGCCGCAGCCCGACGGCTCGCTGATCATCCGCGTGGTGGCCACCACCAGCAGCCGCCGCCCGGGCTCGGAGAACCGTATCCTGCAGGGTATCTATCCCGTGGACCCGCGCATGAGCGCGTTGTCGCTACGGGTGCAGGACGCCTTCGCCGACTATCGCGAATTCGCCTACCTGCGCGGGCCGATGATCCAGGGCTTTGTGTTCACCCTGTCACTGGCGCTGGCGATCTCGCTGATGGCGGCACTCTGGGCCGGGCTGCTGGTGGCGCGGCGCATGGTGCGCCCGATCTCCGACCTGGTGCAGGGCACACGCATGGTCGCCCAGGGCGACTACAGCACCCGCCTGGCGGTGCAGCGCGCCGACGAGCTGGGTTTCCTGGTGCAGTCGTTCAATACCATGACGCGCACCCTGAACGAGGCGCGCGACGAGGCGGAACGCAACCGCCGCCTGCTGGACGCCGAGCGCGCCTATCTGGAGAGCGTGCTGCAACACTTGCGCTCCGGCGTGCTGGCGCTGGATGGCAGCCTGCGCCTGCGTACCGCGAACGCCGCGGCCAGCGAGATCCTGGAGTGCGACCTGCAGCGGGCGCGCACCCGGGTGATGTCGGAGGTGGGCGCCGAGTGCCCGCTGGTGGCGCAGTTTTTCGAGGCGATCAGCGATGCCCTGGTGCGCCAGGAAGAAGAATGGTCGCGCCAGGTGGTGGTGTTTACCCGTAGCGGGCGCAAGGTGCTGATGACCCGTGCCGTGTGGCTGCCGACCTCGGGGTCCAGCCGCGGTCTGCACGCGATCGTGTTCGACGACATGACCGAGTTCCTGAAGGCCCAGCGTGACGCCGCCTGGGGCGAGGTGGCGCGCCGCCTGGCGCACGAGATCAAGAACCCGCTGACCCCGATCCAGCTGTCCGCCGAGCGCCTGTCGCGGCGTCTGGGCAAGGTGCTGGAGGGGGCGGATCGCGAGGTGCTGGATCGCGCCACCGGTACCATCGTGCAGCAGGTGGAGGCGATGAAGACCCTGGTCAACGCCTTCCGCGACTATGCCCAGGCCCCGCAGCTGGAGCGCGCGTCGGTGGATCTGAACCAGCTGATCCGGGACGTCTGCGAGTTGTACCTGGACCAGGACGGGCGCTCGCGGGTCGATGTCACGCTGGATGCGTCCCTGCCGCGAATCCATGGCGACGCCGGGCGTCTGCGCCAGTTGCTGCACAACCTGATCAAGAACGCCCTGGAGGCGGGCGAGGGCCACGAGGACATGGAGGTGCATGTCGCCACGGCGTATCTCGACGACTCGGCCGGGCCGCATATCGAATTGCGCGTGATCGACACCGGCCCGGGCATCAAGCCGGAGTTCCTCGAGCGTATCTTCGAGCCCTACACCACCGACAAGCCGCGTGGAACCGGTCTCGGTCTGGCCGTCGCGCAGAAGATCGTGGAGGAGCATGGCGGCATGATTGAGTGCCATAATGCAGAGTCCGGGCCGGGCGGGGCGGTCTTCCGCATCCGCATCCCGGTGGAGCATGGTCCGGTGGTTCACGAGGAGCCCGAATGAGCGAAGCCTACATACTCGTAGTCGACGACGAGCCGGACATCCGCATGCTGCTGCAGGATGTGCTGGAGGACGAGGGCTATCAGGTAGCACTCGCCGGCTCCGTGGCCGAGGCCAAGGCACAGCGTCGCAGTCGCCGCCCGGACCTGATCCTGCTGGATGTCTGGATGCCGGACGGTGACGGGATCTCCCTGCTCAAGGAGTGGGGCGATGACGAGGGGCTGCCCTGCCCGGTGGTGATGATCTCCGGTCACGGCAACGTCGAGACCGCTGTGGATGCCACGCGCCTGGGCGCCTACGACTTCATCGAGAAGCCGTTGTCCATCGACAAGCTGCTGATCACCCTGAACAATGCCCTGGAGGCCGCACGCCTGCAGCGCGAGAACGTGGGCCTGAAGCGCCACGCCGGTACGGTGGCCGACCCGGTGGGCGACAGCGCCACCATGGTGAACCTGCGCGACCAGGTGCAGCGCATGGCGCAGCACGATACCTGGGTGCTGATCACCGGCGAGCCAGGCGTTGGCAAGCAGACCTTCGCGCGGCTGCTGCATGCGCGCAGCGCGCGCCGCGAGAGCCCGTTCATCGTGGTCTCGGTGGGGTCGCTCTCGGGCGAGGAGGCGATCGCCGAGCTGTTCGGCAGCGAGCAGGGAGAACATGTGCGCTATGGCCTGCTGGAGCAGGCGGCGGGTGGCGTGCTGTTCCTGGACGAGGTCGCGGAGATGGATCTGCAGACCCAGGGGCGGTTGCTGCATGCGCTGGATACCCAGCGCATCACCCGCATCGGCGGCAACCAGCCCATCAGCGTGAACGTGCGCGTGATCGCAGGGAGTCAGTACGACCTGGCCGAGGCGGTCAAGCAGGGCCACTTCCGCGAGGACCTGTACTACCGGTTGAATGTCCTGCCACTGACCATCCCGCCCCTGCGCGAGCACCCCGAAGACATCCCGGAACTGCTGGAGTGTCATATGCGCCACCTGCACCAGCAGGAGGGGCTGCCGCCGCGCGCCTTCCAGCGTCCGGCCCTGGAACGGCTGCAGCAGTACCACTGGCCGGGCAACGTGCGCGAACTGCGCAACCTGGTGCAGCGGCTGATGATTTTGGGCTCCGGCGACGAGATCACCCGCGACGAGGTGGAACGTACCCTTAGCGGGCAGCCGCAGCGCGCCGAGGAGGGCGGCGAGGGGACGGTCGCCATCCCCGATCTGCCGCTGCGCGAGGCGCGCGAACAGTTCGAGCGCGAATACCTGCAGCAACAGCTGGAGCGCTCCGAGGGCAACATGACGCGCCTGGCGGAACGGGTGGGGCTGGAGCGCACGCACCTGTACCGCAAGTTCAAGGCGCTGGGGATCGACCCCAAGCGCGTGAAAACCGATAGCTGAACCTGCTCCGGGACGGGAGACGCATGAAGCACATCATCATCCTCGGGGCCGGGCAGGTCGGTCAGTCGCTGGCGGAGGCGCTGAGCGCCGACGGGATCGACATTACGGTGGTCGATTACCGCGCCGAGATGCTGGCGGAGCTGGAGGATCGTTTCGACATCAAGACCGTGCACGGCTTTGCCGCGCACCCCTCGGTGCTGGAGGCAGCCGGTGCGCAGGACGCGTCCATGCTGATCGCGGTCACCAACTCGGACGAGACCAACATGGTTGCCTGCCAGGTGGCCTCCACGCTGTTCAATATCGAGACCAAGATCGCCCGGGTGCGGGCCCGTGACTACCACGAGACCCCGGCGCTGTTTGCCCAGGACGCGATGCCGGTGGACATGCTGATCTCGCCCGAGGCGATCGTGACCAGCCACATCCAGCGCCTGATCGAGCACCCCGGTTCGCTCCAGGTGCTGGAATTCGCCGAGGGCCGAGTTTCGCTGGTGGGGGTGCGCGCCTACTACGGGGGCCCGCTGGTCGGGCACGAGCTGAAGAATCTGCAAAACGACATGCCGGGCATCCAGACCCGGGTGGCCGCGATCTTCCGCAAGGATCGCTCGATCCAGCCGGATGGTTCCACGGTGATCGAGGCCGATGACGAGGTGTTCTTCGTCGCGGCGAAGAAGAACATCCGCGCGGTGACCTCGGAGCTGCGCAAGCTGGAAAAGCCCTACAAGCGAATCATGGTGGCCGGTGGCGGCAACATCGGCGAGCGCCTGGCCGAGACGCTCAGCAAGCGCTACCGGGTCAAGGTGATCGAACGCGATTCCGAACGGGCCGATCATCTGGCGCGGACGCTACCCAGCAATGTCCTGGTGCTGCACGGGGACAGCTCGGATGACCGCTTCCTCGAATCCATCAACGTCGAGCACAGCGACGTGTTCTGCGCGGTCACCAACGACGACCAGGCGAACATCTTCGCCGGGATGCTGGCCAAGCGCTGGGGCGTGCGCAAGGTGATGTCGCTGATCAATCGGCCGAGCTACGTGGACCTGCTGCAAAGCGGGACCATCGATGTCGCGATCTCGCCACAGCAGGCGACCATCGGTGCGCTGCTGGCGCGGGTGCGCGAGGGCGGAACCGCCACCGTGCATGCCCTGCGCCGCGGTGCGGCCGAGGCGATCGAGACCGTGGTCAACGGCGATGCCCGGACGTCGCAGGTGGTCAGCCGCCGGATCGACGAGATCGACTTTCCCGAGGGCACTCGCGTCGGAGCGGTGGTGCGGGGCGAGGAGGTCATCATCCCCCATCGCGACACGGTCATCGAGGCCGGCGACCACGTGATTCTATTCGTGACCGATCGGCGCAAGGTGAAGCAGGTGCAGCGCCTGTTCCAGCCCACGGCGCTGTTCTTTTAGGGAAACACTGATCAATGTACACACTCGCGTTGGTATCCCAGGTTTTCCGATCCTGCGTTGCGGCCCTTGCCGGTAGAACCACTACCGGCTGCGCACCGCGCCTTGTCTCGGGGAACCTGGGTTACCAACCCCGCGGGGCTCGGCCGCCCGTGCTTATCCAAAACGGGCGCGCGCACGGCGTTGCGGTTCCCTTGTGCAGAATGACTGTACGGCAGTCACCGCGCCTTGTTCGCACGCAAAAGCGACTCGAGCGCGAGTGCGTACATTCATCAGTGTTTCCCTAG
>NZ_KB898897.1:0-151931 GCF_000377925.1 Thioalkalivibrio sp. AKL12 | reverse complement strand
GTCCTTCAGGGCCGTGTTCTCCAGGGCCAGCTCGGCATACATCCGTTTGAGCCGGTTGTTCTCGTCCTCCAGCTCCTTCAGCCGTCGGACGTCCGCAGCCTCCATGCCACCGTACTTCGACTTCCACTGGTAGTAGGTCGCCTCAGAGACCCCGATCTCCCGACAGACGTCCTTCACCTTCCGGCCGCCTTCGACCTGCTTCAGCGTCTGAACAATCTGACTCTCCGTAAACCGACTCTTGCGCATCTCGGCCTCCTTTGGCTCTAGTGTGCCCGGAGACTTCCAGTTTTCAATGGACCGAATTTACGGGAAGTCGACAGTGCTTGTGGACATAATCGAGACGCATTGCTCGAAATGGTTCTAGTTGTGATCTTTCAATGGGTGTCTACGGGGGGGGCTGAAGGATGCTGAAACCATGCACCGAGGACTAATCTGTTTTGGGTTCTGGATTTGACGGAGTGTATGCAATGCTGTCGACAGAGGGTGTGGGTAAAGTATCCGTGCCTTCGCTCGGCTCCGGGAAACCATGGAAGCGCGTTTGCTCATCCTCGGTGAAGGGGAGATGCGGCCGGTGCTAGAGGCGGAGGTTGAGCGGCTAACGCTCTCGGAGTATGTCTCGATGCCGGGATTCGTGAGGAATCCGTATGCACACGTGGCGCGGGCCGATGTATTGGAGTTGTCGTCACGTTGGGAAGGATTCGGAAACGTGCTGTTGGATTGGACGTTGCCATGCAGGGGTGCGCCGGTGGTGTCCACGGATTGCGATAGCGGTCCCCCCGAGATTCTGGAGGACGGTGCTTGGGGGCGCCTGGTCCCGGTGGGTGACGCGGAAGCGCTCGCGAATGCGCTGCAGGAGACGCTGGAGGAAACCGACAAGCCAGACGTGGAACAGAGGGCGCAGGCATTCACAGTGGATGCCGCCGTCGATGCGTATCTGCGACTTCTAGTACCCGAGGGCAGCGCTGCAAACCCAAACAGCGTACAGGGGGCGGAGTGAAGATGCTCCATCTCATTATGGGACGGAGTCGAACGGCAGTTGGCGGTCCAAATCGAGTAGTGGGGGTTGCAATCAAATATGCGCAGAATCATTTTTGAGAGGTTTGGGTGGCTAATTCCGGCATACGTGTTGGTGTTAGCTCACTTCGTTTACAAAAACAGGTATTGGCCCGCGCTCAGAGACCCTCGGACATTCAATGAGCGAGTAACTGCTTACAAGCTCAAGCGCCGTGACGCCCTTTTGGCATACACTGCGGACAAGTATCTGGTGAGGGACTACGTTCGTTCACGCGTGGGAGATCGGTATTTATCCAAGATAATCCGCAACTGGAACCACCCCGATGAAGTGGATGTGAGCGGTGTCGAGCTTCCTTTTATTCTCAAAGGCTCCCATGGCTGTGGGTTTAATTTGCCAATCCAATCAGACGGCGATATAGAAGAGGTGCAGCCCAGCGTTTATCGTTGGCACAACACCAATTACTACTGGTATCGCCGGGAGTGGGCCTATCGTTATCTCAAACCGCGTTTCTTTGCAGAGGAATGGCTGGGGAAAGGCGGGACGCCACCAACCGACTATAAGTTTTTTGTATGTGGAGGAAGGGTTAGGGCGGTCCAGGTCGATTTGGAGCGGACAAGTCGCCATCGGCGCGCACTCATGACACCCGATTGGCAGATGCTGGATATGCTCTACGTATACCCCCGGCCGGACTCTGCTCCGGAGAAGCCGGAGCGACTAGATGAAATGATGGAAATCGCTGAGGCTTTGGGGGAAGAATTCGAATTTGTTCGCGTAGACCTCTATGATCTTGGAGATCGAGTTGTTTTTGGCGAGTTAACGCACTACCCGCAATCCGGAACTGGGCCCTTTGGCTCCAAGGATCAGGACCTGCGATTTGGGCGGCTGGTTTTTGAAGGGGATCAGTGAGCAGATGAAGGTCCTTCATGTCATTACCGGACTGAGTCAGGGCGGCGCCGAACGGCAATTGGCGAATCTGGTGTCCGTGTCCCCGGACGAGGCCGCCGTTTTTTCGCTCAAAGAACCGGGGGTGATGGCGAGAGAAATCCGGAAGGTAGGTGTTCCGATTTATAACGGGGGCGCCCGCCGAAGCGTTTCACCCTTCTGGATACCGAAGCTGATTAAGGTCATACGGGAACTTCGTCCTGACGTGGTGATGGGGTGGATGTACCACGGCAACCTGGCCGCGTCGCTCACGCGGCGGCTGGGTCACACGGGGCCGATCCTGTGGAACGTGCGCCATTCGGTGCACGACATACGACGCGAGAAGGCGAGCACGCGCTGGGTGATACAGGCCGGTGCATGGTGCGCACAGTCCCCGGCACGCATTGTCTACAACAGTGCGACTGCCGCCGAACAGCACGAAGGCCTGGGCTATCCGCCCGACAAGCGGGTTGTGTTGCCCAATGGTTTTGACCTGGACCGCTTCAAGCCCGACCCGGGTGCGCGGAGCGCCCGGCGAGCGGAGCTGGGCGTTCCATCCGACCGGTTCCTGCTGGGTGTGGTGGGGCGTGCCCATCCGATGAAGAACCATCTTGGATGGCTGAAAGCGTTTCGGATGCTGATGGACGATGGGTTACCCGTGCACTGCGTGATGGTCGGCACCGGGGTTGCGGAGCCCGATGGCCCGCTGGCTACTGCCGTTCGTGAGGCCGGACTGGAATCGGCCGTGACGCTTCTTTCGCCCACGGATTCTCCCGAGACGCTCTACCCGGCCCTGGATCTTCTGGTGATGCCGTCGCTGTGGGGTGAGGGGTTTCCGAACGTGGTGGGTGAGGCCATGGGCTGTGGTGTGCCGGCGCTCGTGACGGATGTCGGCGATGCGAGTTCTGTAGTGGGTCAGGCAGGGTTTATGGCGGAATCGGGCGATCCGGTGCTGTTGGCTGATCGGGCTCGGTCTGCGCTCGCACATGGCCGGGAGGGCCTGGCTCGCTTGGGCGCCGGAGCTCGAGAACGCATGGTGGAGTGTTACGGGCTGGAATCGGTCGCGCAACGCTACGGTTCGTTGTTCAGCGACGTTGTGGTTGAGTGGAGGTCGGATGAGTGATGTTATTTCGCGGCCCGCTTCGCCGCGACGGGTCGCCTGGCCCAGCGCTGACGCATGGCGGGTGCTATGAGTTATACCGATATTCCAACCGGTTCGGTCGAGTTGCTGCTTACGGTCTGCCTGCTGGCCGGCTTCGCTTTGGCGGTCTTGTATGCAGGGCGCTCGGGCCAAGGATATTTGTTGCCGCTGATGGTGGCCTTCGGGATCCGGGTGGCAGCCGCGATTGTTCATCGGTTTTTTTTGGTGCTTCCTCATGGGGCGACGGATGCGGTTGCCTTCGAACGTCGGGCATGGGAGTGGGCGCAGAGTGGGTGCGGGAACCTGGGAGAGCATCTGAGCTTGGGAGAGTCGTATGTGCATAGTTGGGTGATCGGGAATATCTATGCGTGTACTGATCGCGCGCCCCTGGTGTTTCAATCGGTCAACATTGGATTGGGCCTGGTGACCGTCTATCTGGTTGGGCGCATTGCCGAGGAGCTCTGGGACCGCAAGGCGGGCGTTCGCGCTGCATGGGTGGCGGCGCTTTTCCCCATGTTCATCATCAACGCGGCGGTTCCTCTGCGGGAGGTTTGGTTTACTGCCTTCTTACTGCTTGGAGTGTTTTTGCTGGTGCGCTGGGTGCGGTCGGGAAGGGTGATCTATCTGATCGGAGCCGTGGGGGTCATTCTGGCGGCGGGCATCATCCACGGAGGGGCCGTATTCGCGCTTGTGGCGGTCACGCTGCTGCTGGCGGTCTGGGCGTTGCGGGAGGTTCTGAGGGGGGCATTCCATGGACGGGTTCGGGCCAGTGTCGTCGCGGGCGGGGCTGTGTTGATCTCTGCCGGGTCGGTCGGCGTCCTCGCGTTTGGCGATCTGCGCTTTTCGAGTATTGGCGAGGTCGGGTCGGTGATGGAGCGTGTCGACACCCTGGATGAACGTGTGGAACGAGGGGCGCGGGGCGGAAGTGCTTACCCCGATTACCTCATTCCGGCCAATCCTGCCCATGCAGTTGCGCTCACACCGGTGCGGGTTGCGTATCTATTGTTTGGGCCGCCTCCTTGGGAGGTCCGGGCTGTTATGCACGTGTTCGGTATGCTGGATGGCTTGGTGTACCTGGCGCTGGTGGTGCTGCTCCTCCGGTATTGGCGTGAGTGGTGGAGCCGGCCGGAATACCGGTTGTTGCTGGTCGTATTTCTTGCGCTGGCAGTGGTGTTCGCTTGGGGAACCAGTAATTTCGGTACCGGGATGCGGCACCGGGCCAAGTTCCTGGGGATATTGCTCGCGCTCGGGGCTGGACTGCTGGGGCGCCGCAAATGGCGCTTGGCAAGGCTCGAGGCGTTGCGCAGCCGGCCGCTTTATGAGCGGCGCAGGGTGGATGCGGGACGCAGCGTTGCAAATCAGCGTGCTAGGAACGCGACTTGATGGTGGTGTGCCTCGGGTTGCAAGCCGAAGAACGGATGTGGGGTGAAGGGAGCTGGATGTGTTCTCTCAAAAGGTGTGCCCCGCCGGTCCGGCCGGGCCGGGATGGTCGGCAGCCGGCCGCTGGCTGAGACAGGAGCGCTGGCCTCCGGGCGATGGAGATTGCCGTAGGGATCGGCCAGGGGCTGGCCTCCCACCGGCTCGCGGCCAAGGCCGCTCCTACAGGGGGTTGGGTCATCGTTGGGATGTGTGGCGCGCTGCGCGATGGGGCACGGCTCAGCGGGCGAAGAGTTCCGGCCGGTAGCCGAGGGCTTGGTGGCGGGCTTTGGCGGAGGTGTGCAGGGCCTCGGGCGGTACCTCGCGCGGGCGGTTGCCCAGATGCAGCCAGCGCAGGGCGCGGCCGGTCCAGGTGTTCCAGGGTTCGTGGATGGGGCCTGCGGGGTCGGGTGCGGTGGCTGGGTCGTGGTTCTCGATGATCTGCAGGCCGGCGTGTTCGGCGCGTTGCAGCATCCATTGCAGGGCGATTTCGGCGAGCTGGCGTTTGGGGTAGCCGCCGCCGACGTCGGCATGGGCACCGGGGAACCAGAGTTGTTCGAGGGTCTGGCGGGGTTCTGCGCGGGTTGCGTCCCACAGCAGGGGCTCGAACTTGGGGCGGCGTTCGTCGATGGCCAGGGCGTGGCAGGCGTGGGTGATTTGGGGGCTGAGTTTGGTGTCGAAGAAGCGGCGGTTGCGGTAGAGGTAGCCGAGCGAGGCGACGGTGTCCCAGGCGCCGATGAAGTGCACCGGGCAGGGGCGGGTGTGGCGGCTGCGGAAGGCGGCGGCTTCTTGCGGGTTGTTCTGCCGGGTGTAGAGGCGGGCAGCCTGGGAGACGCGGTCTTCCTGCCCGGGGTGGAGCAGGCCGCATTGTTCCAGCATGCCGGAGAGGGCGCGCACGGCGTAGGCGCCGCGGGAGAAGCCGAACAGGAATACGCGGTCGCCCTCGCGGTAGTGCTGCATGAGGAAGCGGTAGCCGTTTTCGATGTTGGCGGTGAGGCCGTGGCCGAACAGCTTGCCCAGGGTGGTGCCGATGCGGTTGTCGCGCGGCAGGCCGAACGGGGAGAAGGTGCCGACGCCGGGTTCGTAGGCGATGATCTGGTGATTGTGGTTGGGGATGCGCCGCAGAAGGTGGACGACGTTGGTGTTAACGGTGCCCTTCTGGTTACCGGTGCCGTCGCAGCAGAAGACGATGTTCCGTTCCATGGAATACCCTCGTAAGTAATGTTGCCTTGTGGGGCATTGTAGCGAGGGTTCGCGTGCGGGCGCGCAAACTGAATGGCTTAAGAGATATGACTACCCTGCAAGGTGACCTCTGGTTCCACGTCGGAAGTCGCTGAATTGTAGGATGCGCTGTATGCCGAGTGGATCACGGCGGGCAGGCTAAAGGCGTGCAGCATGCGCGTGGTGGAGGCGGCCGTCGTCATCGAGAACACGCAACGAGATGTAAGTATTCCGCTGAACAGCGAGCTGGCGATTTGATCTAACCGGCAGGGGAGCGATACCCAGGCGGTGCGGACGGTGGCGGGTTCCAAGTGGAACTTCCTGCCGTTACGCGCGGGGTTGACTGCTGGCTACTGCATGGGTGGTCAGCCGGCGGGTGAAGGTCATGTATTGAGCCAGTCGCTGATCGCTCAGTGGGCGGAGTTCCTGTAGGTCGGTCTGCGCCTTTGGGTTCGCCGGGCCGACACCAAACCTTTAAAGCCGCAAAAGCCGGCGGAAATGTGGTGCTGTTTATGGCTCGACTCTTGTTTGTGCTGAATGAGCCTAATTGGTTTGTCTCACATCGATTTGCGATTGGCTTGGCTGCGCAAGAGCGTGGTTTCGATGTACACGTGGCCGGGCCTGGAGAGGCCCCGGCGGAAATACTAAACGCGGGTATGACCTTTCACTCCGTGGACCTGTGCCGTAAGGGCATGAACCCGATAGCGGAGTGGGGCACAGGCAGTTCTCTCGTTGGCCTGTTTCGAGAAGTCCAGCCAGATATTGTCCACTTGGTGACCATCAAAGCGTACCTCTACGGTGGTATTGCGGCGCGTCTCGCGCGGGTTCCCGCCGTCGTCTCCGCGGTGGCGGGGCTGGGTATGGTGTTTTCCCGGCACGGCGTGAGAGCGCGAGCTCTACGGGCTCTGCTTTATCCGATGTTTCGGGTGGCGTTTGGGCACAGACGTCAAAAGGCCATCTTCCAGAATCAGGATGATCGGGCGGTGCTCCAGCGCTGGATCGGGATGCCGTCAGGTAAGACGGCTCTGATAAGAGGATCGGGGGTAAATCTGAGTGATTACCCGGTGCGGCCGGAACCGTCTGGTGTGCCGGTTGTATCGTTTGCTGCGCGCCTGTTGCGCGACAAGGGTGTCGCGGATCTCGTGGAGGCAGGGCGGATCCTTAAGAAACGCGGTGTGCAGGCACGTTTCTGGATTATTGGGGATGTGGATCCCGGAAATCGAGCGACCATCACGGAGCAGGAGTTGGCGACCTGGCGTGATGAGCAGATCGTGGAGTTGCTTGGATATCGAAAAGACATCCCAGAGCTTTATGCTCGATCCCATATTGTGTGCTTGCCGTCTTACTACGGGGAGGGGCTTCCTAAGGCGCTGGTGGAAGCAGCGGCCTGTGGGCGTGCCGTGATTACGACGGATCATCCAGGCTGCCGGGATGCGATTGAGCCGGGCAGGAGCGGCGTGTTGGTGCCGATCCAAGAGCCAGAGGCGTTAGCCGATGCACTGCAGTATTTGATCGAAAATCCCGGTGTACGCAAGGCCATGGGACAGGCTGGGCGGGAGCTTGCGGAGCGGGACTTCGCGATCGAGGAGATTGTTGAGGCGCATATGGCGATCTACGACGAATTGTTGCAGGGCCTGGAGCGGTAGGGCGTGGCTCTGTTGCGGCAGTTGAGCCTGGGAAGCGGTGCGCTCCTGCAAGTAAACGGCCAGGGGGTTGGCCTCCGGCGGCGTCGAGGGGCATGTTGATGCGCGCGTTGGTGACCGGCGCGACGGGGTTCGTCGGGTCGGGGCTGGTGGACCGGCTTGATGCCGACGGCGTGGCTGTTCGTGGTGCGTTGCGGAGCGAGGTGGCGGCTGCTGGTTCGTTCGAGCCCGTGATGGTGGGTTCGATAGATGGCGCGACGGATTGGGGTGATGCGCTAGCTGGAATGGAGGCAGTAGTCCACCTGGCAGCCCGGGTTCATGTGCTCGACGAGCCAGGGACGGACCCACTGGAGGCGTTCCGTCGGGTGAATGTGGAAGGCACGCTGCGGCTGGCGCGCCAGGCGGCGGAGGCCAAGGTGCGCCGGTTTGTGTTTGTGAGTTCCATTGGGGTGAATGGAAACGAGACGGTGCGCCCTTTAACCGAAGGGGATCCACCTTCTCCGCAGGAGCCTTACGCGGTGTCCAAGCGAGAGGCGGAAGACGGCCTTCGCGGGTTGGCTGCGGAGACGGGTATGGAGCTGGTGATTATTCGTCCGCCGCTCGTATACGGGCCTGGCGCGCCCGGAAACTTTGGCAGTCTGCTGCGCTGGGTGCACAAGGGGGTGCCGTTGCCGCTGGGTGCGGCGACGCAGAACCGGCGCTCGTTGGTGGCGTTGGATAATCTTGTGGATCTGATAGTGACGTGTCTGGAGCATCCGGCTGCGGCAGGGGAGACCTTTCTGGTGGCGGATGGGGAGGATGTGTCCACGGCCGGGTTGTTGCGCAAGGTGGGGGATGCGCTGGAGCGGCCGGCGCGGTTGGTGCCGGTGCCGGTTTGGATGTTGCGGGCCGGGGCAGCGGCGCTGGGCAAGGGGGAGATGGCGCGGCGGTTGTTGGGTTCGTTGCAGGTGGATGCTTCGAAGGCGCGGGAGGTGCTGGGGTGGGTGCCGCCGGTTTCGCTGGATGAGGGGTTGAGGCGGGCGGTGGCGCCGTTGCGGCGGTAGGGTTGGTGGTTTTCGGGCTTTGGCGGGGGCTTCGCCGCCGAGGCGGCTCCTACGGGGGCTGCTCGTGCCAATCGATGGTTGCACCTGGTTGAAGGGTGACTTAGAGGCGCTCGTTGACTGTGCGTGCAAAGGTCCGGAAGTCGTCGAGGTGGCGTGAGCACACGGCGTGGACGATCTCCCAGTTGATGCGCTCGTAGTTATGGACTGCGATGTTGCGAAAGCCGATGGCGTTCTTGAGCCGGTCGGCCAAGCTCGCTTCAAAGTTGCCGCCTTCAGCGAGACGGTCGAACGTCTCGCCCATGGTGTCCGGAGGTGGTAGCTCGAGCGCGGTCACGAGATGGGCTCCAATGTCGACACATTGTTGCACCGCGCGGGGCAGGTTCAGGGCGATGATGTCCTGTTTATCCGGATCTTGCTGGAGCTGGTTGGGGTCATCGGGGCAACGTTGCGCGACCCGCTGGACGCAATAGCGCAGCGTTTCGAGCTTTTGTTCGATTACCCGGCGATCCACGCTTGTCTCCGTTCGGCCAGAATGCGGTCGCGGTAGGGGGAAAAATCGGCCTGGTCGAGCAAGTGGCGCGTGAGGAAGCGCGCGTGGGCCTCGTCTTGTCCGGTCAGGCGGATGCCGCGTGTGACGATCTCGCCCAGTAAGGGTTCGCCGGCCTGGGTGAGGTCCACAAGGTCCACGGGACGCCCGGTGGTGGAGGCAATTTCTTCGATGAGCGCGATGCGCGTGGTGGCTGGAAGCGGCGCTCCCGCGCTGACGGCCAGGTCGACATCGCTATGTGGGTGCATTTTTCCGCTCGCCAGGGATCCGAACAGAATGGCTAGCTCCAGCTCGTGATGGTGTCGCAACACTGCACGAATGCGATCGATTTCGGGGCGATTGCTCATGCATCCCAGTGTAGGGAGATGTCTCTGAATGTGCACGTTCGCATTCATAGGTGATTGGCGCATCCTTAGTAGGGGCAACACTGGGGCGGAGAGGATTTTGTTGTTGGCCGTTATCCCGGAAACTGTGGAGTGGTTATCCGGGGTCTCGTAAGTGGGTGGTGACTCCGGCGTTTGGTGTGTCCTGGCGTGGGAGATCCCGGCTCTTCGCTGCGCTACGGCCGGGATGACGGGGTGGAGTGGCGCTGCGGCCGGGATGACGGGGTGGGGCGGCGCTACGGCTAGGATGACGGTGTGGGGTGGTGCTGCGGCCGGGATGACGGCAAGGGGTTACCACGGAGACTGCCTGCTCCGTCGCCTCGCAGGATTAACCTCCCGGGTCATCCCGGAAACGGCGAAGCCGTTATCCGGGATCTCCACCGTCCAGCGATAGCACAGTGGCTGTGGAATCCCATCCGTGCGCGATGCCGGCTCTTCGCTTCGCTGCGGCCGGGATGACGGGGTAGGGTGGCGCTGCGGCCGCCGATGATGGATCGGCTGCGGGGGTTGGCTTTGGAGATCACTTCGTCGCTTTGCTCCTCGCGATGACGGGTTGTAGTGGGGTGTGGTCGGGATGGCCGGAGGGGCTTGCGGGTCAGGTGAACCAGTCGGTGAGTGGGAGACTGGGGACCCGTTGGAACTCGGCTACGTTGTGGGTGACGAGGGTCGCGTTGTGGGCGAGGGCGGTGGCGGCGATCAGTGTGTCCATGGGGCCGATGAGTGTGCCCTGTTGCTCGAGGTGGGCGCGTATGCGGGCGGCATGGCTGGCGGTGGGTCGGTCAAACGGGAGGACGGTGACGACATCGAGTAGCTCGGCCAGCTGCTTTTGGCGTTTTTCGGGCTCGCTGGACTTGGCGATGCCTGTTTCGAGTTCGTACACCACAATGGCGGGAACGAGGACGTCGGAGGGTGCTGTGGCCAGCAGGTTTTCGGCGACCTTGCCCTGACCCTTGAAGAAATAGATCAGGGTGTTGGTGTCCAGGGCGTATTTCACAGTGCTTTGCGGGGGCTGTCCGGGGGCGTGTCGCGCAGTTCCTCGGCCGTGGGGAAGTCATTCCATTGACCGGCCAGGGTGCGGACGGAGTCGGGCCACTCGGTTCGGGTGTTTTCTTCTACCAGCCGCGCGACGAAGCGGCTGACGGGGATGCCGGCCGATTGAGCTGCGCGCTTGAGGCGCTGTTCGTGGTCATTGTCGAGGTAGATGGTGATTTGGCCCATACATTCCTCCTGCTAAGCATATAAGTGGGATTATATGTTCGAGTGTATCGCCTGGCCAATCGTTCCGTGAATAGGGGATGTACCGGGAATGCCCTTGCTGGGGCTTCGAGCACCCTATGCCGCTGGCTTACGGTCCTGCTGTCATCCCGGCCGTAGCGCAGCGGAGAGCCGGGATCTCGTGCGTAGGTGGTAGCGCTGGCGTTTGGTGTGCCTTCGACGTGGGAGATCCCGGCTCTTCGCTGCGCTACGGCCGGGATGACGGGGTGGGGTGGTGCTGCGGCCGGGATGACGGGGTGGTGCTGCGGCCGCCGATGATGGATCGGCCGCGTGGGTTGGCTCTGGAGATCGCTTCGTCGCTTGGCTCCTCGCGATGACGGGGTGGTTGGGGTGTCTCCTGGTAATGAGGGTGTGATTGGTGGCTTTCGGACTTTGGCGGGGCTTCGCGGGCAGGCCCGCTCCCACAATGTAGGGGGCACGCCGGGTGCGAGGGCGGGTTGTGGATGGTGGGGCGGGTGCATTTGTACGTGGCGGCGGGCTGGGCCAAGATGGGCTTGTGGCAGGTATCGAAGCAATGGTGGTGAAAAGGTGAAGACGAGACAGCGAAGTACTGGAAGGATGTGGCTGGCCGCCGGGTCGGTGATGGACTTTTGGCCTTCGCATGATTACTCGGCATTTATGCCCGCTGGTTCCCTACAGCAGCGTATGGCGTTGCATTGGGCCTATGCGGGCGATCGGTTGCGCGCAGGGATTGAGCGCGTGGAATCCAGCCAGGGAAGGGAGATGACGGATGAGCGATCGGCCGACGGAGGGCCTACCTGAGGACCCGCCAGATGCCGCCAGCGAAAATGGCGGTACGTTCGTGGCATTGGTGGACAGGCTGGAGGCCGGTTCCCTGTCGGCGGAGGAGCAACGGCGGCTCGCCGATCTTTTGGTTGCCGGGCCACCGGAGCTGGTGATGGCGGCAACGCGGCATGAATCATATAGCGGACCATTGCCGCACCCTGATCTCTTGAATCGTTTTGACGAGCCGACTCGCCGCGCCATCGTGCAGATGGCGGTGGATGAGCAGATGCACGCGCTCCGAGTGCGGGAGCGCGGCCTGGAAGGCGCTATCGAAAAAGACCGCCGAGGCCAACGCTATGGAGTGATCATTGCGGTTGCGGGCTTGGGTGCGGCGGTTGCGATTGCGCCCTTCAGTGCGGTTGCGGCTGGCATTATTGGGACACTCGACCTGTTCGGTATGGTGGCGCTGTTCGTTGCGCCGCGGATTCTGGAGCGAGCCCGGCGTTCGGCCGAAACCGGTCCGCCTGCCTAGCCAGGGATTGATCCATCGACGCGCTGGCTGCGCCTGGCTGGCGTGCAAGTTTTGCCCGGGGCGGCTGTGTGCGCGGAGCACTGTTTCCCCGGGGTTGGTGGTTTTCTGGCTTTGGCGGGGGCTTCGCGGGCGAGCCCGTTCCCACAATAGGCCCAGAACAGGGTTGGAGTTCGGTGCGGAGGCTGCTGTGAGTCGGTGTAGTGGTATGAGTAATGAGCATCCCGGGAGCCGTGTCGCGGTTGCTCGGGATTTTTCGTTTTGGGGGTGATGTGGGCGTGGGAGATCCCGGCTCTCCACTGCGCTGCGGCCGGGATGACCAGGTGGTGGTAGCGCGGTGGGTGGTGGGAACGTTGCGGCGTTGAGGGTTGGTGGTTTTCGGGCTTTGGCGGGGGCTTCGCGGCCAGGGTCGCCCCCACGATTGAGGTAAGGCCGGCTTTGGGGGTTGAACTTGGAGATCGCCGCTTCGCTTTCCTCGTCGTGATGACGGTGAGGGTGCTGTGGTCGAGATGACGGGGGCTTTTTCGGGTGTTCGCCGAGAGGGCCCGGCTCCACATTTGGCGATAAGGATGAGGGTGTTTTGATACGGGTTCTGGATGTGGTGTTGTCGGTGTTGGGGCTGGTGGTGGCGGCGCCGGTGTTGCTGGTGCTGTGGTTGCTGGGCTGGATGGATACGCGTTCGCCGCTGTTTCGGCAGGAGCGCGTGGGGCGGCATCAGCGGCCGTTTGTGCTGGTGAAGTTCCGAACGATGCGGCCGGATACGGCGTCGGTGGCGACGCATCTGGCCGAGGCCTCGGCGGTGACGCCCCTGGGGCGCTTTCTGCGCAAGACGAAGCTGGATGAACTGCCGCAGTTGTGGAATGTGCTGAAGGGCGAGATGAGCCTGGTGGGGCCGCGGCCGGGGCTGTTCAACCAGGAAGAGCTGCTGCAGGAGCGGGCGGCGCGCGGAGTGCTGGATGCGCGACCGGGGATTACCGGGCTGGCGCAGATTCGCGGGATCGATATGTCCACGCCGCGCGAACTGGCCGAGGTGGACCGGCAGATGCTGGATGCCCTGACGGTCCGGGCGTACTTCCGGTATCTGGTGCTGACGGTGCTGGGGCGCGGATCGGGGGACCGGGTTCGGCCGTAGGGTCGGAGTGTGGGTTACCGCACTACCTCACAGCCAGGTCCCATGCGTCGTCATCCCGGAAACCGCGCCGCGGTTATCCGGGATCTCTGGCGTAAGTGGGTTGTACTGGCGTTTGGTGTTTGTCCGGCGTGCGAGATCCCGGCTCTTCGCTGCGCTACGGCCGGGATGACGGGGTGGGGCGGCCCTGCGGACGGGATGACGGTGTGGGGCGGTGCTGCGGCTGGGATGACATTGTAGTGGTGGCGCTGCGGCCGGGATGACGGGGCGGCGCTACGGCCGGGATGGCGGGGTTGGGGGCGCTGCGGCTTGAGTGGCTTCGGGGGCGGTATTACGCCATGGATGGCGAAGGAAGATAGCAAAAATGCGATATACTCCATGGAAGGTGCGTGTCGTGCCACTCGCCGAGAAGGAGATTAGGGCGCTGCCGCCGGATCTCCAGGCTCGCTATCTGCGGCTGGTGGATGTGATTCAGGACCACGGCCCGGGGGTGTTAGGTATGCCCCATGCGCGGCAGGTGGAGGGCAAGATCTGGGAGTTGCGGCTGAAGGGGCGTGACGGGATTGCTCGGGCCCTTTATGTCTGCGCAGCTTCACGCGAGGTAGTTGTTCTGCATGCCTTCGTGAAGAAAAGCCAGAAGACCCCGCGTCGGGCGATTGAGACAGCCAGGAAGCGGTGGGAGGAGTATCTGTGATGAAGACCCATGAGGAACTGAAAGCCGAGCTGCTGGAAGACTCGGAGGTACGCCGCGAGTATGAGCAGCTGGGGCCGGAGTTCGAGTTCATCGAGGCGCTGCTCGACGCGCGCGCCAGGGCGGGCCTCAGCCAGGCAGAAGTCGCCCGACGCATGGGGACCACGCAGTCGGTGGTGGCGCGGCTGGAGGGTGGCCGGTCGGCCCCTACCTGGAAGACCCTTTGCCGGTATGCGGAGGCCACGGGGCGTCGGCTCCGACTGCATCTGGAGGATCGGGCCTGACCTCCTGAAGGTTCGGGCCACCGGTTTTACAGGAGGCCAGCCCTCTGGCCGATCCGGCGTTGGTCGGGCCCCTCAAACCGAGCGCGGCGTCCTTTGCTGTCTAGCAGCCGCATCACGTCCCTCTCTTCGGCTTCCGGCACCGTCGAAAAGCCATATCTCCATCCTTCGTCATCCTGGAAAACGCGTTGCGGTTATCCGGGGTCTCTGGCGTGGGTGATTGAACTGGTGTTTGGTGTTGGTCCGGCGTGGGAGATCCCGGCTCTTCGCTGCGCTACGGCCGGGATGACGGTGTGGGGTGGTGCTGCGGCCGGGATGACGGGGTGGTGGTGCGGCCGGGGTGACGGGATGGGGGCGCTGCGGTCGGGATGACGGGGTGGTGGTGCGGCCGGGGTGACGGGATGGGGGCGCTGCGGTCGGGATGACGGAAGGTTTGGTCAATATCGAGGCCATGAGGTTCTGGTTTCGGCTGCTTTTGTAGGATCGGCTCTGAGCGAATACAGGGATGCGGAGACGTGCGGGCCTCTCGTGGGAAGGAAACGGACACAGGTGGATTGTCACCTTGAAGAGGCGGGCACAGAGCAGATGGGCGGCGCGTGGGTCTCGATCAGATGCCCGTAAACAGGAAGTCGCAGGCGGCCATGATGGTGTCTCGTTCGCCGCCGAGGGAGAGGACTTCTTCGCCTAACGTGGTCCGGGAGACCCCGGCAAGCTCGGCGGTGGACAATACCACCCGGTGACCTTCGATAGTGAAGGCGGGGTTGAGGATGTGGGCGGGGAGGCCAAATGACTCCGCGTGTATCAGCGGGGCCACGACCACGGTGCTGATCTCCGCGAGCAGGTCGTTCTGGAGTACCAGCAGGTACGGTACCCAGGATGCGGTATCGGCGGATGGGTTGCGGTGGACCGAGAACTGGGCCATCAGAAGCGGCGAGCGCGGTCACCGAAGCTGCCACGCTCGGCAACACGCTGGTTGTATTCGGCCAGGGCTTGGCGGTTCTCGGCGATCCAGGCATCGCGGCGCGCTTCTCGCACGGCCTGGACTAACTGCTGCTCGAAAAGGGCCGAGAGGTTGATGCCCAGTTCACGCGCCTGAGCCAGAAGGTCGGAATTGACGGTGAGGTTGGTGGCCTTGCGCGGGGCGTCGGTGTTGTAGGGCATGAGGTTCATGGTGGCTCCCGGTCTGTTTATATACGATGCGCATAGAATGTGCGCATTCATCATATGGGTCAATTACGGTCATTTGAGAGATGGTGATGCGTTCGGGGTTTCGGTTGTATCGGTTGTCCTGGATCTCAGGTGTAGATGGTGGCACCGGCGTTCGGCGGCTGCCCGACGGGGAGATCCCGGCTCTTCGCTGCGCGACGGCCGGGATGACGGGGTAGGGTGGTGCTTGGTCTCCGGCCACGGTTGCGTGTGCTTCGGGACGGGGGCTTGGCGTCTGCGATTCCGGGATGCTGATCAGAGAAACTGGTAGGGTCAGTCGTGTGTGGGACGCTGAGATGATGAGAATCTACCGCTGACCGGCCGATATCGACCGTTGGCGGCTTTTTCTGCTGCGGGGCTGGGATCCTCTACTTTATGTGCTAGTTTCTGTCGCGGGGACATGGACGTTCCCGAAAGAGCCGCCCGGGCAAGGATGCTGGGGTGGCTCTTTCTCTTTCTGGGTGTGGTGAAGGTAGATCGGTTTTCGGGCAGGTTGGCCTGCGACTGTTGGTTCTTCGGCGGCGATGCGGGATTGTTGGGCATTGGGTGGATCCAGCGCTGGAGATCCCGGCTCTTCGCTGCGCTGCGGCCGGGGTGACGTTGTAGTGGTGGGGTTGCGGCCGGGATGTCGGGTGGGGCCGCTACGGTCGCAGGTAATGGGCGGGCGCTTGGGGTGCTCGAGGAGATCGCCACGTCGCTTTGCTCCTCGCGATGACGAGGGGGCGCTCCGGATTGACGAGGGGGGAGGCGGCTTTGGGATGCAGTGTTCAGGCCTGGCGCCCTGGTGGGATGACCTCGGGGGTTCGGGTGCCGCGGTGGGTCGGTCAATAGGGGCGGAATAAGGGCGTTGGGGTGCGAATCACGGGCTGGGACGGGAGGCGAAATGACCGCTCAGGGGTGGAAATCGACCGCTGACGGATTTTCCGGGTGTGTGAATGGAATAATTTTGTCGCTGTGATAATTTCTGCCGCGGGGACAAGGAAGTCCCCGAAAGAGCCGCCTGGGCATGGACGCCGAGGTGGCTCTTTCTCTTTCTGGGTCTTGTGACGGAGAGGTGGCTTTCCGATGGGTGGAAGGCGCCGCTGCTGGCTTTTCTCGGGTGATTCGAGGTCTCGGAGTTTAATTGCGTGCCGGGTATTACGGCTGGGGTAACGGGCTGGCGTTTGGGGTGGGTCGAGGAGATCGCCGCGTCGCTTTTCTCCTCGCGATGACGGGATTAGGGATCGTGGTCGCGAGGAAGGATCTGGGGGTGTGCAATGGTCGGCTGTGGCGCGGGCTTCGCGGCCAGGGCCGCTCCCACAAGTGTTGGGTCTTGGACCTTCTGTGGCTCCGGGCCGTGTAGGAGCCGAGCCTCTCGGCGATTGGGGGTTGGTTAGGCCCATATCGCCCAGGGGGCTGGGCTCCTACAGGTTGGGGCGGCGCCTGGTTTAGTGGTCGGCGGGGGGCATGTATTCGTGGCGGATGTGGTCCGGTTGCTCCGGTAGCTGGATGCCGGCGTTTTCCAGGGCTTCGGTTAGCTCCTCGCATTCGTCGAGGTCGTCGGCGCGCTTCTTGAGCGTGGCCAGGGCGTCGGCGGCTTCCGCCTGGGGCATGGTGATGACGAGTTCCCCGTTTTCCGCTTTTTCCAGGTGCATGTGCTGCTCCTTAGGGTCTTGTGGTGAGTCGATGATGCCTTTGCGGCGGCGGGCTCAGTCCTCGATGGAGGGCTGCTTGGGGGCCTGCTCGTCGAAGGCATGCGGCGGCTGGCGGAATTCGTTTTCCAGCTCGTATATGCCGTCTTGCAGCACGGAGCCCAGTGCCCGCGCGCCGTTGCTGATCTCGCCTTCGAGCTCGGTGATGTTTTCGGCGATGCCCTTCGCGGTCTTCTTGTCGATCTTCAGGGTGACCGTTCCGTCCTTCAGTGTGGCTTCCATGTCGATCTCCTGGTTGCGATGTTGGTGATGTCGGTTGTACCCGTGTAGAACGGGTCTGATTCGTGTTCGGTTGACCTGCATCAAGATAGCCGGGCTCGTTGGGCGCTATCCTGTATAACCGTTGCTGCCTCCAACGTACCGAAGAGGCAGCCTTTCACGAGCATTCCCGCTTCCCGGGAAAGGAGAAACCATGATGCATTCTAAAGTGATGACCATGCGCCACGGCCCGCGGTTCCTCGCACTGGTGGCGATGCTGCTGGCGCTGACGTTTGTCGGTGCGGCGCAGGCCGATAACCATGGCCATCAGCAGCCGGAGATGGTGAAGGTGACGCAGAGCCCGCATTCGTTCCCGGAAACCCTGGCCGCGTTCGAGCGCGAGGCGTCCGAGGCCGGCTGGAGCATCCTGAACCGCAACAACATGGCCGGGACGCTGTCCGAGCGCGGTTTCACCATTGATCCGGTGGTGATCCTGGACGTGTGCAGCGGGCGCTACAGCGCGCAGATCCTGGAAGAGGATGCGTATCGGCCGGTTTCCGCCTTCATGCCCTGCCGGGTAAGCATTTATCAGGACAGCCAGGGCGACGTGTTCATCTCGCGGATGAACGTGCCGGATTTCCTGCCGATGATGCCGGAAGGCGTGGCCGAAGTGATGGAGAAGTCTTCCGACGAGATCGAGGCAATTATCGAGCGGGCCATCGCCGAGTAACGCAATCCGGTACAGTCCAGTATTGCAGACCGGGCGGCAGGCTGGATTGGATCTGATGTTCCCGGTGCAGTGGGGCCCGCTTCGGCGGGTCCCTTGTTGTTGGGGCCGCGGGGATGACAGCCCGCCGGTTCCCCTGGAATGTGCAATGAACGCTTGAATGGAGACGGGGTGCCCCCCGATGCAGATGCCGTTGGCATTGACGAGAAACGACGCGACTAACAGTGATTCGGCCCGATGGGGCGCCGCGCCAGCCGGAAACGGGGCGCGGCGCTTTTTTGCGTCCGCGTCGAGCGCGTGCGGGCACCGCCGATGACGACTCGGCGTCAGGTGTCGCGGCGCTTCGCGGCCGGGTGGATTGCGGGCACCTATGTCGTGCTGGGGCTGTTGTGGATTGCCCTGTCCGATGTGGCGCTGGCCTGGTGGGCGGGGGCGGACATCACGACCGCCCTGACACGGGTGAACCTGGGCAAGGGCTTTGGGTTCGTGCTGGTCTCCGGGGCGCTGCTTTATCTCGCGATGCGCTGGTTGCCGGCCTGGCGCGACGAGGCGCCGGGTACGGGTGCGGGCGAGGAGCTGGCGCGTTTCGGCTCCTGGCCCTGGCTGGTGCTGGCCGTGGCGGTGATCGCCTCCACCGCAGGCGTAGGGCTGGGCGCGTGGCACTTGCAGGGGGCCGCCGCCGAGTCGCAGGCGCGTGAGGACCTGCAACGCGCGGCTTTTTTGAAGGGCGGAGTGATTGACCAATGGCTGGCGGAGCGTACCGGCGACGCGATGGTTCTGGGCGAGGCGCGGGGCTTCAACCTGTTCGCGGTAACGGCCCTCGAGCGGCGCTCGACGCTGGCGCTGGAGCAGGTGCTCGATCGCCTGGAACTGATGCGCACGGCTTATGATTACGACAGCGTGGCCCTGCTGGACGCGGATCGTCAGCCGGTGATCGAACTGGGCCGCAGTGCCCTCGACGAGGCCGCGATGGACGCGGTGCTGCGCGAGGTGCGGCGCAGTGGCGAGACCAGTGAGCCGATCCTGCACGCGGACCCGGACCGGCGCCCGCGGATCAGCTGGGCAGTGCCGGTGCGTGACCGGGCGGCGCCGCAGGATCCGGTGGTGGGACTGGTGCTGCTGTCTTCGACGCTCGAAAACCTGCATCCGTTGCTGACCCTGACCGAGAATCGCAACGGCATGGATGCCCAGGCGCATATCGTGGTGCGCGAGGGCGATCAGCGCGCCATGATTGCCCGGATCACCGAGTCCGGAGGCCTGATTATCCCGGCGCCTGCGGCCTTCCCCCGGCTGCGCGAACGGGTCCTGGATCATCCCCGTGCCGAGGTTGTGATCGAGCGCTTTGAGGATGGGGATAGTCCGTTCCTTGCCGGTGTACAGGGGCTGGCACCCGCTGGCTGGGATCTGGTGCTGAAGCGCGATCTCGACGCGCTTCAGGCGCTGCCACGGCAGCAGGGGGCGTGGGCGGCCGGGGCCACGCTGTTCGTCTGGCTGGTCGTGCTCGGGGCGGGGGCGTTGCTGTGGCGTCAGCAGTGGTTGCGGCGCAACCTGGCTCTGGTGCGGGCTCACGCCGATCAAGATCGGCTGCTCGGGATCTTTTTCGATATGCCGTTTGTCGGCATGGCGATTTCCGGACCGCGGGGTCAGGGCTGGGAACGCGTGAATGCATGCCTGGCCGACATGCTGGGTTATGCGCCGGACGAGTTGGCGGCGATGGACTGGGACCGCCTGGCCATACCCGAGGATCGTGGTTGCGAGGCGGTGCTGGACGCCGAGATGCGCCGCGGCGACCGTCCGGGCTATAGCGTGGTGAAGCGCCTGCTGCGCCGCGACGGGCGGGTGATGGTCGCGGATATCGACGTGAAGTGCAGCCGCACGCCGCAGGGCGAGCTGGACCGGGTGGTGGCGACGGTCGAGGACATCACCGAACAGCGCGAACAGGAAGAGCGGCAGCGGCTGGCCTCGGTGGTGTTCGAGAACACCCGAGAAGGGGTGGTGATTACGGATGCCACCGCCCACATCCTGTCGGTGAACCGGGCCTTTACCCAGTTGATGGGATACACCCAGGACGAGGTGGTGGGGCGCACGCCGAAGATGTTCCAGTCGGGGCGCCACGATCAGGCGTTCTACACCAACCTGTATCGCGAGCTGCAGGTGAACGGTCACTGGCAGGGCGAGATCTGGAACCGACGCAAGAACGGCGAGATTTTCCCGGAGTTGCAGAGCATTACCGCGGTGCGCGACGAGCAGGGCCACCTTACACATTACGTATCGGTGTTCGCCGATATCTCGCGGATCAAGGCGTCGGAGGCGGAGCTCGACTTCCTCGCGCATCACGATCCGCTGACCGAGCTGCCGAATCGCCGCTTGCTGCGCGCACGCCTGACGCACGGCATCTCGTTGATGCGACGCCGCCAGGGGCATCTGGCGCTGCTGTTCGTGGATATCGACCGCTTCAAGGACATCAACGACAGCCAGGGCCACGCCGCGGGCGACCGCTTGCTGAAGATCGTCGGTGAGCGCCTGCAGGTGGGGCGGCGCGGGACCGATACCGTTGCCCGCCTGGCGAGCGACGAGTTCGCGGTGCTGGTGGAGAACCTGGGGCATGTGGACGACGCCGCGCTGGTGGCGGAGAACATCATCCGCGAGGTGGGTTACCCCTGTGATCTCGGCAACGGCGTGGAGATGGAGATTGCCGCGACGGTTGGCATCGCGGTCTTCCCCGACCATGGGGTGGATGCCGACACCCTGTTGCAGCAGGCGAGTACCGCGCTGTCGCAGGCGAAGATGGACGGGCGCGGGAGCTATCGGTATTACTCCGACGAGTTCACCCGTGCGGCACGCGAGCGCATTGACCTGTCGGCGCGCCTGCGCCGCGCCATCGAGGCGGATGCGCTGGAGGTCCACTACCAGCCACAGTACAACGTCGAGGACGGGCGTCTGCTGGGGGCGGAGGCGCTGTTGCGCTGGACCGATCCCGAGCTGGGTCCGATCTCGCCGGGGCGCTTTATCCCGCTGGCCGAGCAGACCGGCCTGATCGTGGAGCTGGGGGGCTGGGTGCTGCGGCGGGTGATCGAGCAGGGCCATCGCTGGCGCGCGGCGGGCTATCCGCCGATCCGCCTGGCGGTGAACGTCTCGGCGCTGCAATTCCAGCGGGTGCCGATCGACCAGCAGGTGGGCCAGCTGCTGGAGGACTTCGAGTTCCCGGCGGATCAGCTGGAGCTGGAGATCACCGAGTCCGCGCTGATGGCGGACCCGAGCCGCGCCCGGCGCATCCTGCAGCGTCTGCGCGAGCGCGGGGTGCACTTTGCGATTGACGACTTCGGCACCGGGTACTCTTCCATGGCACAGCTCAAGCGTTTCCCGGTGGACACGCTCAAGATCGACAAGAGCTTCGTCGACGGCCTGGCCGAGGACGATGCGGCCGGCAGCGCGGACGATCGCTCCATTGCCCGCTCCATCGTTGGCCTGGGCCATGGCCTTGGGCTGACCGTGCTGGCGGAAGGCGTGGAGACCGCCGAGCAGCTCGCGGTTCTGCGCGAGCTGGGCTGCGACCACTATCAGGGGTTCTACGCCAGCCGCCCGGTGCCGGCGCTCGAGTTCGAGGCCTTGCTGACCAGCGCTCCCGGCACGCCTTCACCCTAGGTGTGATCTCTCAATAGGTCGTCCACGGGGCGACTCCGGATGATGGTGCAGCGGCCCGTCTGGCGAGCCCGTTGCGGGCCTCGCGTCGGGCTACTAGACCCCGGGCAGGTGCAGGATGCCGACCACGGCCCCGGTCATCAGCGTGGCCAGGGTGCCGGCCACGATGGCTCGGATGCCGAGGGCAACGATCTCGCTGCGCCGCTCCGGGACCAGTGCGCCCAGCCCGCCGATCAGGATGCCGAGACTGCCGAGGTTGGCGAACCCGCTGAGGGCGTAGATCAGGATCAGCTCGCTGCGCGCGGACAGGGCGTCGCGCGGCAGTTCGGCCAGATGCAGGAAGGCCACCATTTCGTTGAGGATGGTCTTTACCCCGAGCAGGGAGCCGGCGGTGACCGCCTCGTTCCAGGGGATGCCCATCAGCCAGGCCAGCGGCGCGAAGACCCACCCCAGCATGCGCTCCAGGCTGAGCGTCGCCCCGGCCACCTCCGGCAACGCACCGAGCATGACGTTGACCAGTGCGACCAGCGCAATCACCACGATCAGCAGCGCGACGATCTGCAGGAGCAGTTCCAGCCCGCGCAGGGTGCCGCGGGTGATGGCATCCATCGAACTGCTGGCGGGTTCCGGTTCGGGCAGCAACTCGCCCGCAGTCGAGGGTGCGGTGGGCGGAATCATCACCGTGGCAACCAGCAGTGCGGCCGGCAGGCTGATCAGGGAGGCGACGATCAGGTGGCCCAGGGCATCGTCCAGCGCCGTGTTGATGATGGTGGCGTAGAGCACGAGCATGGTGCCGGCCAGGGTGGCCATGCCGACGGCCATCAGCGCGAACAGCTCGCTGCGGGTCATCTCCCGCAGATAGGGACGGATGACCAGCGGGGATTCGACCATGCCGAGGAACACGTTGGACGCGGTGCCCACGCCCAGGGCGCCGCCGATCCCGAAGGCGCGCTGCAGTACCCTTGATGCGCCGCGGATCAGCAGCGGCAGGATGCGCCAGTGAAACAGCAGCGCCGAGAGTGCGCTCAGGACCAGGATCAGCGGCAGGGCCTGAAAGGCGAGTACGAAGGTGCTGCCATGGCCTTCGGTCGCAAATGGGGGTTCGTCCCCGCCGATGTAGCCGAAGACGAAGGTGGTCCCGGCCCGCGTCGCGTCGGTCAGGGCGATCACCGCCTCGTTGGCCCACAGGAACAGGTGCTGCATGCCCGGCACGTTCAGCAGCAGCGCGGCAATCCCGAATTGCAGGGCCAGTCCGGCCAGTACCGGCCGCCAGGGGAATGACCGCCGGTGCTCGCTCAAAAGCCACGCGATCGCAATGAAGACCAGAAGGCCCAGGCCGGCTTGCAACTCGGTCACGAACAGTCTCCGACAAAAATGGCGGGCACAGCATACCCGGGGGCTGGGTTCGATGCGCGCGGCGGGTCAGCGGCGGACCGGATGGGCCCTGCCGGGTTGCGTGTCGGGCGCGACGTGGATCGTCGCCTGGGGATGGTAGGGTAGGCGCATCTGGACCACGCGGGCCTTGAGGCCATGCGTGGCATTTCCTGAACGGATCAAGGAGCCGGGTTGGTGGAGTCGCGCGAGTTGCAGCCAGGGATGGTGGTGCTGCATGGCAATCACCTGGAGTCGCTGCGCACGCTGGCGGTGGAGTGGATGCGCCGTGCGCCGCTCGGTCCGCTGGAGAACGAGACCATCCTGGTGCAGAGCAACGGCATGGCGCAGTGGCTGCGGCATGCCCTGGCCGCGCCGCCGGATGCCGACCCGCCGGGCTGCGGGATCGCGGCGGCGCTGGACATGCAGCTGCCGTCCCGCTTCGTGTGGTCCGCCTATCGTGCGGTCCTGGGGGCCGAGGCCGTTCCGCTGGAATCGCCCTACGCCAAGCGGCCGCTCACCTGGCGGCTGATGCGCCTGTTGCCGGAGTGCCTGGCGCAGGAGGCCTTTGCACCGCTGCGCCAGTTCCTGCAGGACGACGATCCGGGGCAGGGGGGCGACCTGCGCAAGCGTTTCCAGCTGGCCGAACGCCTGGCGGACCTGTTCGATCAGTACCAGGTGTACCGCGCCGACTGGCTGACCGACTGGGCGGCCGGACGCGACATCCTGCGCGACGCCCGCGGGCAGGAGCGCGAGCTGGCCCCAGGGCAGCGCTGGCAGGCCGAGCTGTGGCGCCTGCTGCAGGCGGATATCGGTGTGGCGCGGGAGGCGGTCAGCCGCTCGGCCGTGCATGCCCGGTACATGGAGGCGGTGCGCGCGCTGGAGCAGCGCCCGGCGCGCCTGCCCCGGCGGATCATCGTGTTCGGCATCTCTTCGCTGCCGGGGCAGATCCTGGAGGCGCTGGAGGGCCTGGCGCGCTTCTGCCAGGTGCTGGTCTGCGTGCACAACCCCTGCGAGCACTACTGGGCCGACATCGTGGCCGACAAGGACCTGCTGCGCGCCACGCGCCGGCGCCAGGCGCGCAAGGCAGGCATGCCCGAGGCCCTCGACGAGGCGGAGCTGCACAACCACGCCCACCCGCTGCTGGCGGCCTGGGGCAAGCAGGGACGCGACTACATCGGGCTGCTCGACGAACACGACGACCCCGAACACTACGGCCGGGTGCTGCGCACGCTGGACTGGGAGCGCGTGGACGTCTTCGAGCCGCACGGTACGCGCGGGCCGGAGGACTGCGTGCTGCACCAGCTGCAGGAGGACATCCGCGAGCTGCGCCCACTCGCGGAGACACGGGCGGCCTGGCCCGCGGTCCCGGCGGAGGACCGTTCCGTCCAGTTCCAGGTGGCGCACAGCCCGCTGCGCGAGGTGGAGCTGCTGCACGACCGGCTGCTGGATCACTTCGAGCGCGACTCGTCGCTGCGCCCGCGCGACGTGATCGTGATGGTGCCGGACATCGATCAGTACGCCCCGCACATCGAGGCGGTGTTCGGCCAGCCGGAGACCGATGATCCGCGTTTTATCCCGTACACGTTGTCGGACCAGGGGCCGCGCGGTCGCGATCCGGTGCTGATCGCGCTGGAGCAGTTGTTGTCACTGCCGGAGAGCCGGATGGGCGTCAGCGAGCTGCTGGACCTGCTGGACGTGCCGGCGGTGCGCCGGCGCTTCGGGATTGCGGAAGAGGACCTGGGCCAGCTGCACCGCTGGGCCGAGGGGTCGGGCGTGCGCTGGGGGCTGGATGCCGCGCAGCGCGCCGGGCTGGGCCTGCCCGAGGGGCTGGAGCAGAACACCTGGCGCTTCGGCCTGCGGCGGATGCTGCTGGGCTATGCGCTGGGCGACCAGGGTCCGTGGCAGGGCCTGGAGCCCTACGACGAGATCGGCGGGCTGAGTGCCGCGCTGCTGGGGCCGATGGACGCCCTGATCACCGCCCTGGAGGATGCCTGGGCGTGGCTGCGCCAGGCGCATGCGCCGGCAGACTGGGCCGTGCATCTGGGCGGGCTGCTGGAGCAGTTCCTCGCGGCCGAGACCGATGCCGAGCTGTTCACCCTGGAGCAACTGGGCGAGGCCCTGGATCAATGGCGCGAGGACTGCGCGGCGGCCGGCCTGGAGGAGGCCCTGCCGCTGGCGGTGGTGCGCGAGCAGTGGCTGGCGAGCCAGGACGATTCCGGGGTTGGTCAGCGCTTCCTGGCCGGGCAGGTGAACTTCTGCACCCTGATGCCGATGCGCGCGATCCCGTTCCAGGTGGTCTGTCTGCTGGGGATGAACGACGGCGACTATCCGCGCAGCCCGACGCCGGTGGACTTCGACCTGATGGCGAACGACTACCGCCCGGGCGATCGCTCGCGGCGCGAGGACGATCGCTACCTGTTCCTGGAGGCGCTGCTCTCCGCTCGGCGCCAGCTGCATGTGAGCTGGGTAGGGCGGCATGTGCGTGACAATGAGCCGCGCCCGCCGTCGGTGCTGGTGGGCCAGCTGCGTGATCACCTGGCGGCGGGCTGGGGGCTGGCCGGGTCCGACGGGCCGGAGTCCGGCCCGGCCCTGGTGGACCACCTGACCACCTGGCACCCGCTGCAGCCGTTCTCCCCGGTGAACTTCCCAGCGGCGGCCGCCGCCGGCGATCGGCACTTTACCTACGCGCGGGAGTGGGAGGCGGTGCACGACGCGGCGCCGGGCGCTGCGGCGGATGCCGCTGGTGGCGCCCCCGCGGCGGTTCCGTTGCTGGAGGCCGAGCGCGAGCCGCGCGCCCTGGGGCCGGAGGCATTGACGCGCTTTCTGCGCTTCCCGGTGGAGGCGTTCTTCCGCCATCGTCTGGGGGTGTTCTTCGACGAGGAGGAAGAGGCCGGCGACGACCTGGAACCCTTTGGTCTGGCCGGGCTGGAGCAGTGGCAGGTGCGTCAGCAACTGGTCGCGGCGGCACTCGAGACCACCGACGACGCGGAGGCCTGGCCGAGCATCCTGGATGCGGAGTCGGCCCGGCTGCAGCGCGCGGGCCGGCTGCCGCTGGGTGCGGCAGGCGAGCTGGAGCGCGGCGCGATGGTGGAGGAGGCCGCGCGGCTGCTGGAGCGGATCGGCGAGCGCTATGCGCTGTACCCCGAGTCGTTGCCGGCCGCGCGGCCCCTGCGTCTGGAACACGAGCACTGGGGCCTGGAGGCCGTGCCACCCGCCCTGCGCAGCGATGGGCAGGCGCGGGTATGCCTCGACTACACCGCGAGCCGCATTGGTGATGGCAAGAAGTGGCGCTTCGACAAGCTGATGGCACCCTGGGTGATGCATCTGCTGGCGAACGCAGGGGCGGGTGGCGTGGGCTCCGAACTGGTTGGACTGGACAAGCGCCTGGAGCTCCCGGGGCTGGAGCCGGGGCTGGCCGAGGAGTTGCTGGGGACGCTGCTTGAGGCCTGGGCGGCCGGCCAGGAGCGGCCGCTGCCGCTGGCCTGCGCCGCCGCCTTTGCCTGGCTCGCGGCGGCGGAGGAGGGATCGAAGGATCCGTATGACGAGGCGCTGAAGACCCTGGCCGGGAATGACTTCGCCGCCGGCGAATGGTCGCGCAGCCCGGCGCTGGCGCGTGCCTGGCCCGACCCCGAGACCCTGCTGGACGACCCGGACTTTGCCTTCTGGCGCGACCGGATTTACCGGCCGGTGTTTTTCGTGGTGAATCAGGCGGAGGACCCCGCATGAGCGCGACCGCCCACAAGCTGGATCTGCTGGGGCTGCCCCTGCACGGCAGCCGCCTGATCGAGGCGAGTGCCGGCACCGGCAAGACCTACACCATCGCCGCGCTGTACCTGCGCCTGGTGCTGGGGCACGGCGAGTTGCCCGAGGGCACTGATGCCCTGACGCCACCGCAGATCCTGGTGATGACTTTTACCGACGCGGCGACCCAGGAGCTGCGCGAGCGCATCCGCGACGCGCTGGCGATCGCCGCGCGCGTGTTCCGCGCGCAGGACCCGGACGCGGTGCCGGGCGTGCAGGACATCCACCTGCAGTTGCGCGGCGAATACGCCGAGGCGGAACGCCCGGGTGCGGCGCGCCGGCTGGAGCTGGCGGCGGAGTGGATGGACGAGGCCGCGGTCTCCACCATTCATGGCTGGTGCTATCGCATGCTGCGCGAGCATGCCTTCGACAGCGGGAGCCTGTTCACCCAGGACCTGGCGAGCGACCAGCAGGAGTTGCTGGCGGACGCGGCGCGCGACTACTGGCGCCGTTTTGTCTATCCGCAACCGGCCGCGCCACTGGCGCTGCTGCGCAACGCCTTCGGTGCTGATCCCGACACGTTGCTGCAGAAGATCCGGCCGCTGGTCGGGCATCTCCCGGCCCACACGGCGGATGTGGAGCTGGAGACGCCGGAAGGCTTGGCAGCTGCATTGGGCGATCGGCTGGCGCGGCTGGAGGCCATGAAGCGGCCCTGGCGCGAGGACTTTGCGGCGGTGGCCGAGCAGTTCGAGACGCTGCGCAACTCGGTTCTGAACAAGCAGAAGTACAGCAACCCGGAGAAGTTGCTGGGGGCCATGCGCGACTGGGCGGCGGACCCCGGCGCACTGCGGCCAGGCGGGGTCTCCGGCGACTCGCCCCTGGAGCGTTTCAGCGCGGCCGGGATGCAGGCCCGGCTGAAGGCGGGGCAGGCGCTGCCGGACGATCTGCATCCGGCCTTCGCGGCGCTGGACGATCATGGCGAGGTCTGTGTGGACGACCGCGAGCGCCTGTTGCAGGCGGCCGCGCGGCAGGTGGACGCGCGGTTTCGCCAGGCACAGCGTCAACGCGCGCAGATGGGTTTCAACGACCTGCTGACCCGGCTGCGCGACGCCCTGGACGGACCCGGCGGCGAACACCTGGCAGCGACCCTGCGCGCCCAGTTTCCGGTGGCGCTGGTCGACGAGTTCCAGGATACCGATCCGGTGCAGTATCGGATCTTCCACCGCGTCTACCGCATCGACGAGAACCCGCGCGATCTGGGCGTGCTGCTGATCGGCGACCCCAAGCAGTCGATCTATCGCTTTCGCGGGGCGGATATCCATACCTATCTCGCCGCGCGCGCGGCCACCGCCGGGCGGCACTACACGCTGGAGCGAAACTTCCGGTCGACCGATGCCCTGGTGCAGGGCGTGAACCGGCTGTTCCAGCATGCCGAGGGCTGGCAGGACGGGGCCTTCCTGTTCCGCTCGGGAACGGAGAACCCCTTGCCGTTTCTGCCGGTGGACGCGAACGGGCGTGCGGAGGCCTTCGAGAACGATGGACAGGCGATGCCGGCCGTCACGCTGTGGTGCTTTGATCCGGGCGAGCCGGTGCCCAAGGGCGCCTATCGCGAGCGCATGGCGCAGGCCTGCGCCAGCTACATGGTGGAACTGCTCAACGGCGGGATGGCCGGTCGCTGTGGCTTCCGCAAAGGTGAGGCATTGACCGGGGTACGGCCACGCGACATGGCGGTGCTAGTGCGCGGGCGTGGCGAGGCGGATGCGATCCGTGCGGAGCTGCGCCGGCGGGGTGTGCGCAGTGTGTACCTGTCCGATCGCGAGTCGGTGTATGCGACCGCCGAGGCGGGAGACCTGCTGCGCTGGTTGCGGGCCTGCGCCGAGCCGACCAGTGAACGCCTGCTGCGCGCGGCGCTGGCGACCGCGACCCTGGGGCAGTCGCTGGCCGAACTGCATCGGCTGACGCTGGACGAGCTGGCGTGGGAGGTCCGCGTCGAGCAGTTCCGCGACTATCGGCGGTTGTGGCAGTCGCGCGGGGTGTTGCCGATGCTGCGCCGCCTGCTGCACGACTTCGAGGTCCCGCGCCGGCTGCGTGCCACGGCCGAGGGCGAGCGTGCCCTGACCAATCTGTTGCATCTGAGCGAGCTGCTGCAGCAGGCGGCCGCCGAGCTGGATGGCGAGCAGGCGCTGATCCGGCACCTGACGGAACATCGCGGCGGCGAAGGCGAGACCGGGGAGGACCAGGTCCTGCGTCTGGAGAGCGACGAGGACCTGGTCAAGGTGGTTACGCTGCACAAGTCCAAGGGGCTGGAGTATCCGCTGGTGTTCCTGCCGTTCGTCTGCAATTTCCGTCAGACGGATACGGCCAAGGACGTGCCCTACCGCGACCATCCGCCGCAGGGTGGGGCGCGCTGGGTATTCCGCATGGACGGCGAGGTGTTCGAGCGCGCCGAGCGCGAGCGCCTGGCCGAGGACCTGCGCCTGTTGTATGTCGGCATGACCCGCGCGCGGCATGCCTGCTGGCTGGGGATTGCGCCGATCGTCTCCGGAAACAGCAAGACCAATCACTTCGACCGCACCGCGGCCGGGTATCTGCTGGCCGGACCCGGAGGGGTGCAGGACGGCGGGTTGGAGGCCGCGCTGCGGGATGCAGCCGGCGACGCATCGGCGATTCATGTGGGCCCCCTGCCGGAGGCGCGCGCGGTGGCCGCGCAGATGGGCAGTGCCACGACCGCGACGGGGCCGGCCCGGGTGCCGCCGACGCGCCGCTTCGAGCGCTGGTGGGTGGCCAGCTACAGTGCGATTGCCGCGCATGACGAGGGGGTCGCGCCGGTGGCCCCCGACTCGGCGCGCGAGGACGTGCTGCGCGAGGGGGTGGCGGATGCGAGTCGGCCGCCGCTGGAGGCGCCGGAGCCCGAGTCGCGCGCGGCCAGTGGGCTGCATGCCTTCCCGCGCGGGCCCGGGCCCGGCACCTTCCTCCACGGGCTGCTGGAGTGGGCGGCGGAGCAGGGGCTCGCCGCGCAGGCGGCAGATCCCGAACGGATGGCGCAGGAGATCGCGACACGCTGCGAGCGGCGGGGCTGGAGCGAGTGGTCGGAGACGGTCGCGGACTGGATGCAGCAGTTGCTTGCGGTCGCCTTCCCGCTGGAGGACGGCGAACATTTCAGTCTGGGCGGCCTGACCACCTATCAGCCGGAGCTGGAGTTCCTGTATCCGACACGCAACCTGCAGGCGGGCGAGCTGGATCAGGCGGTGCGCGCGCAGATCCTGGCCGGACAGCCGCGCCCGCCGCTGGGGAACGTGACCCTGAACGGGATGTTGAAGGGATTCGTCGATCTGGTCTTCGAGCACGGCGGGCGCTATTACGTGGCGGACTACAAGTCCAACTGGCTGGGGACTTCGGCGCAGGCCTACACCCCGGAACGCCTGCAGGCGGCGGTGCTGGAACACCGCTACGACCTGCAGCTGGTGCTCTATACCCTGGCACTGCATCGCCAGCTGGCTGCGCGCCTGCCGGGCTACGACTATGACCAGCACATGGGCGGCGGGGTGTACCTGTTCCTGCGTGGCGTGGATGCGCCGGGGCACGGGGTGTTCCACCACTGTCCGCCGCGTGCACTGATTGAATGGCTGGATCACCGGATGGCGGCCGGTCCGGACCGGGAGGCGACGGCATGAGCACGGTGATGCCCACGGGCCCTCTGGCCTCGGCGGAGGCCGTGCTCGAGCTGCTGCGCGAGTGGGAGGAGGGGGGCTGGCTGCGCGGCGTCGATCGGGCGCTGGTGCGCTTCCTGCACGAGCAGGCCCCGGCGGCGTCGCCGCTGGCCCTGCTGCTGGCGGCGCTGGCCAGCCATCAGGTCGGGCGCGGCCATGTGTGCCTGGAACTGGACGCATTGCTGCAGGCCCCCGACGCCACGCTGGCCCTGCCGCCGGAGGGCGAGCCGGGATCAAAGCCGCCGCCGCGACCCTCGTCGGTACTGCAGGGGGTATCCGTTGCGCAGGTTGCGGAGGCCCTGCAGGACAGTGGCCTGGCCGGACCGGGCGCGGCGGGTGGAACGCCGCTGGTGTACACCGGGGAGCAGGTCTATCTGCGCCGCTACTGGGAGAGCGAGCGCCGCATCGGCCAGGCCATCCGCGCGCGCCTGGCTGACCGCGAGGCCTGGCAGGGTGCGCTGGACGAGCAGGCGTCGCGGGACTGGCTGGACCATCTGTTCGGACCGCCGGCGGAGGCTGCCACTGACCCGGACTGGCAGCGCCTGGCCTGCGCCCTGGCGGCCGGGTCCGGCTTCAGTGTGATTACCGGCGGGCCGGGGACCGGCAAGACCACGACCGTGCTGCGACTGCTCGCGTTGTTGCAGGGGTTGCAGGGTCCGGACGACCCGCTGCGCATCCGCCTGGCGGCGCCGACCGGCAAGGCGGCGGCGCGCCTGAATGCCTCGGTCAGCGGGGCGCTGGATCGCCTGGGGCTGGACCAGCTGCCCGATGGCGATGCGCTGCGCCGGAACCTGCCCGCCGAGGTGGTGACGGTGCACCGTCTGCTCGGGGCGCGCCCGGATACCCGGCACTTCCGCCACGGGGCGCGCAACCCGCTGGCGGTGGATGTGCTGGTGGTGGACGAGGCCTCGATGATCGACCTGGAGCTGATGGCGAGCCTGGTCGAGGCCGTGCCACGTACCGCGCGCCTGATCCTGCTGGGCGATCGCGATCAGCTCGCCTCGGTGGAAGCCGGCGCGGTGCTGGGCGAGCTGTGCCATCGCGCCGGGGGCGGGCACTACACGCCGTCGACCGCGCAGCGGCTGGAGGCCGTGACCGGGATGGCCGTGCCGCAGGCCATGCAGGATGCGGCCGGTCAGGCGCTGGACCAGCACATCGTGATGCTGCGGGAGAGTCATCGCTTCGGCGCGGACAGCGGGATCGGGCGGTTGGCCGCGGCGGTGAACACGGGCGAGGCATGGAATGGGCCGGACGGGGACAATGCCGTCCGGCAAAAGGTACTCGCGGGGCCCGAGGACCCGGCACTGGTGGATCTCGCGGTGGACGGGCGCGCGGACACGCCGGAGGGCGAGGCGGTGGGTTATGCGGGTTATCTCGAGGGCCTGCGCGCGGCGCGGCCGGCCCCGGCGGCCCCGCGCGCGGCCTGGGAGGACTGGGCGCGCGACGTGCTGGCGGCCCACGGGCGGTTCCAGCTCCTGTGCGCGGTGCGCCGCGGCCCGTGGGGGCTGGAGACGCTGAACCGGCGCGTCGCCGCGGCCTTGCAGGCGCGCGGACTGCTCGCGGGGGATGCGGGACGGATGGACGGGCCCGGGGCCGGCGGACAATGGGTCGAGGGGCGCCCGGTGATCGTCACGCGCAATGACTACGCGCTGGGGCTGATCAACGGCGATATCGGGATCGCCCTCGCCGTCCCGGCCTGGCTGGCGCGGGGCGAGCCGGAGGCGGACTCGGATGCCACCAAGGGCGAAGACTCGGTGTTGCGGGTGGCGTTCCTGGCCGCCGGGGACGGCGGTCGCGTGCGCTGGGTGCTGCCCAACCGCCTGGAGGCCATCGAGACCGCATTTGCCCTGACGGTGCACAAGGCCCAGGGGTCGGAGTTCGAGCATGTGGCCCTGGTGCTGCCGGACGCGGACAGCCCGATCCTGACCCGCGAGCTGGCCTACACCGCCATCACCCGCGCCAGCCGCTGGTTCAGCCTGCTGGAGCCACGCGCGGGCACGCTGGTTGCGGCCAGCCAGCACCAGATCCGCCGCAGTGGCGGCCTGCGGCGGTGGCTGGGGAACTCGTCTTAGACCGTCGTAGGGTGCGTTGAGCATCGCGAAACGCACCGTTCACGGGACAATAAGCGCCCTCTTGATGCGATTCGCTGCGCTCATCGGCATCCTACGTCCGTTGCCCGTGTCCGGGGTTGGCAGCATCACCTCGCCCATCGTCCGCTGTCCAGGTCCGGCTTTGGCGGGGCTTCGCGGGCGAGCCCGCTCCTGCAGGGGTTTGGTTCCTGCGATGTCCAACTTTGCCCCAGGATCGTCATCCCGGAAACCGCGTGGCGGTTATCCGGGATCTCCTGCGGTAGGGCCTCTACACCCGTCGGAGATCCCGGCTCTTCGCTGCGCTGCGGCCGGGATGACGGGGTGGCCGGGCCGCATTGCAGGGCTCCCGATGTTGGAGGGGGCTTCGCCTGCAAGCAGGCTCCCACAGAGGGTCGTGCGGCTGGCCGCTCGGGGGGTGTTCAGGTGGTGCGGCTGCCGTAGGTGACGACGGATTCGATGCGTTGGGCGCGTTCTTCGTCGAGGCCGTCGGTCTGGGCGAGGGTGGCGGCGTCGGCGTTGATGATGTCGCGCACGCTGCCGATGTCGCGCAGGAGGTCGCGGGCCTGGTCGGCCTCGACGCCGGGCAGGCCGCTGACGATGAATTCGGCGGCCTTGCGCCGGGTGTCGGGCTTGGTCGGGCGGTCGGACGGGTCCGGCTCGATCTGTGCGTTCAGCCCCAGCAGGTAGATCAGCATGCCGCTGTTGTCGGCATCGGAGCTGGGCAGGACGCTGATGCCGAGGGCGATCGTCAGGTGGGCCAGGGCGCGGTGGATGTCCAGCGCCTGCTGATGGAAACGGGGCTCGTAGAGGTCCCCCTCCACGATGTAGACGACCTGCTGGTAGTTGGCCTTCAGCTTGGCGGCGTTTTCCCACAGACTCTTGTCGACGACACTGAGAACCATATCGGTGGCGGACTTGCGTTCGACCACGACGCCGTTGGGTAGCAGGTAGTCGCCGACGTCGAGGTCGGTGAATTCCAGCTCCACTCCCTCCAGGCGTTCGATGCGCTGAATGATCTTGCCCTGCTCGCGGCGGTCTGCGCGGATCGGCAGGTGAACGTTTTCCATGGGGGGCTCCGGTTGGTTGGCAAACTCAGGGCACTCTAGGGCGTGCCGCGGGCCGCTCCAAATGGCCGGATGGCGGGCGGGGCGGCCCGGTGCACGGGTTGGCGTGCGTGGGCGCCGCACATGGCCTAAAGTCGGGGAGCGTGCCCGGCGGATGGCAACCGTGGGCATGCATGGAAACAACAAAAACAGAAAAGGATGGAGTGCATATGTCGATTCAGATTGCAGTGGTGGGACTTGGCCGGGTGGGCGGCCGCTTCCTGGAGATGTTGCTGGAGTCCGGTCTGCCCGGAATGACGATCTGCGCGGCCTCGGAGCAGGGCGAGACCGAGGGGCGCCGGCTGGCCGAGGCGAAGGGGATCCCGCTGGAGTCGGTCGCGGATCTCGTGGCACGCGGGGATCAGGTGGATGTGATCTTCGATCTGACCGGGCAGCCGCAGGTCCGCCAGGAGCTGCGCGAGGGGATGCAGAACAGCGGTAACCGGCATACCGTGGTGGCGCCGGAGGTGATGGCGCACATGACCTGGGCCATGCTGACCCGCGAGGCCCCGCCGGACGTGCACGGCAGTACGGGGTACTGATTGAGCGCCGCGTCGCCTCGTTCGAAGGTGGGGCGAAGGGCTTGATTCGGTCACGAAAGGCCGCCTTCGGGCGGCCTTTTTGTGTCTGGCTGGCGCGCAGGCGTTGAGAAGTGAGGCGAAACGACACGCGGAATGATTGCTTGCTGGTTCGAGCTGATGGTGGGTGCCTGTCCCCTTGATGTCATCCCGGCCGTAGCGCAGCGCAGAGCCGGGATCTTCGGTGTTGCGGTGGCCGGCCGGCGGATCCCGGATCACCGCTACGCGGTGTCCGGGATGACGGGGTGGGGTTGGGCGGTGTCCGGGATGACGAGGTGTGTGTTGCGTGGTGTCCGGGACGGCGGGGTGGTGTGGAGGGGCCGCTTCAGACCAGGCGCGTCTCCAGGCAGTCGGCGAGGGCGAGTGGCGCCATGGCCCTTGAATGAATCCAGCCCTGGTAGAGGTCGCAGCCGATCGTCCGGAGGAGATCCCGCTGCACCGTGGTCTCGACGCCCTCGGCCACCAGGGTCAGGCCCAGGCTGTGGCCGAGGTGGACGATGGAGCGCAGGATCATGTCGGATTCCGGGTCCTGGCCGATGTCGGCGATGAACGAGCGATCGATCTTGAGCTTGTCGATCGGCAGTGACTTCAGGTAGGCGAGCGAGGAATAGCCGGTCCCGAAATCATCCAGCGATACGCGGATGCCCAGGGCCTTCAGTCCGCGAAGCTGATCGCGGGTGAGTGCGACGTCCGCCATGGCCACGGTCTCGGTGACCTCGATCTCGAGGCGCTCGGGCGGGGCGCCCGTGGCTTCGAGGATCGCGCCGAGGCGCTGGACGAGGTCGTGTTGGCGGAACTGCATCGCCGAGACGTTGATGGCGACCCGGAGCTCGAGACCCGAACGGGACCACTGGGCGAGCTGCTCGCAGGCCTCGGAGATGACCCACTCGCCGAGTGGCAGGATCAGGCCGGTGGCCTCGGCGCTGGTGATAAAACGGGTCGGGGCAACGGGACCAAGCTCGCTGTCGGTCCAGCGGGCCAGAGCCTCGACGCCGATGACGCGATTCGACGCCACGTCCACCAGCGGCTGATAGTGCAATTCGAGGCCGTCGTTCCCGAGCGCCTGCTGGAGGCGTTGTTGCAGGCGTTGCTCTTCGTGCACCTGGGCATCCAGGTGTTGCGAGAAGAAGGCATAGGTGTTGCGTCCGGAGTGCTTGGCCTCGTACATCGCCATATCGGCGTAGCGAACCAGGCTGCGTTCGTCGCGGGCATCGCGCGGAAACAGGGCGATGCCCAGGCTTCCGGTGGAGGTCAGTCTACGGGCCTGTTCGGTCTGGAACGGGCTGGTGAAGATGTCGAGGATGCGCTCGGCAATCGCGCCGATGGCCTGTTCGTCTTCGACGTTGGTCAGCAGGATCATGAACTCGTCGCCGCCGAAACGCCCAATGGTCGCCTCCTGGTCCAGGGCGCCCTGAAGTCGTGCGGCCACGGCCTTCAGCAGCTGGTCGCCCTCGTGATGGCCGAAGGTGTCATTGACCATCTTGAAGTTGTCGAGATCCAGCAGCATGACGGCGATCGGGTGGCCGTGACGTTCGGCCTGGGCGATCCCCTGCGTCAGGCGGTCGTGCAGGAGCCAGCGGTTGGGTAGTTCGGTCAGGCTGTCGTGGGTGGCCTGGTGCTGGATCCGCGCCTCGCGGCGCTGGCGGTCGGTGATGTCGCGGATGAACGCGGTGATGCGGCGGCCTTCGCTGTCGTCGAAAGCATTCAGGCTGATGTCCAGCGGGAACTCGGTGCCGTCGATGCGGCACCCGCGCAGGTGGGGCACCTGCCCCATGGTGCGGCGGTTGATGGTGTGGGCATGTGCCCGCCGGTGTATGCGGTGGCGTTCGCGCAGGCGCTCGGGGACCAGCCGCTCCACCGGTTGCCCGATCAATTGCTGGCGTGGATAGCCGAACAGGCGTTCGATGTTGCGATTGGCCATCACGATACGGCCGTCCATGTCGGTGACCAGCACGCCGTCGGGGGCCGTCTCCACCAGTTGCTGGTAACGCTGCTCGCGCATCTCGATATCGCGGTGGGCCTGGTGCAGGCGCTGGAGGGGCGAGCGTACGCTTTCCAGGAACAGGCCCTGGTAGATCAGGAGATACGCCGCGAGCTTGTACAAATGGCCGAGTACAAACGGGGTGTCCGTCAGGTCTTCGTAGAACATGAAGAACATCCCGCTGCCGATGCTCATGACCATGGCGGCGGCGACCAGGGGCATGCCCGGACGTTGCAGGAGCTCACGGCGCAGGGCGAGCAGGGCCAGGGTGGCCAGGTGCAGGCCGATCACCAGCGCCTCCAGCCCCATCTTGATGGGCGTGAGCCCGCTGACCGGGTCGAACAGGAGCGGGATGATCTCCGCATGCCAAAGTCCGATCCACGCCAGCAAGGCGACCAGCAGAAGGCTCCCGACCAGGTAGACAAGACGGGGTGGACCGTCGCTTTGCGAGACCATGGGCAGGGCCACGTAGGCGAGCAATGCCGCGGCCGCGACCAGGCGCGCGGCCAGCCAGAACAACAAGGTCTGTTGTGACGAGTTCGGGGTGATGAAATCCGGCATGGCCGGATAGGTCATCAGGTGCAGGAAATCAAGCAACGCGACCGCCAGGAAGGCGCACGCCAGCAGCAGAGAAGCGGCCACGCGGCGGCGGTCGATTACGTGGTAGCCCACCGCGAATACCAGTACGGCCACAACCACCGCGAACAACTCCGCGCCCGTGTGGAAGGCGGTCAGGTGCTCGCGGGGCAGGATCCGCGGCAGCTCCACCCCGAGCATCCAGATCGCCAGCGGTAACAGCAGTAGCGCCAGCAGAACGCCGGAGGCGAGGGCAATATGTTGCCGCAGGTACCGATCGGAACCCGAAATCATCGGGCTCTAAGTGCACACATTGTTGGACAACTCCCCTGGACGCATCCTTATGGGCGGGTCGCGTCGGCCTGACCGTTGCTGCGTGGGCATCGGTTTCTTTGAAAATGAAGCTAGCGGATATTCCCGCACAAAACAAATATATATCCGATGGGGTATGGAGCGGTGTCTTTTCATTGACAAAAGGCGTATAGTGCCCGGATCGAACGCCCCGCCCGTCAGCGTCCGTTCATTTGATCCAGAGCCTTCCGGCTCGCAGTGATCCCCCTGATTTCGTTTCCCCCGATGGGTGCTCTGTGTTGAACGAGTGGCGGGTGGCGTTGGAGCATTCCATGACTGATACGACCTTTGCCGACCTCGGGTTGGCCGATACCCTTTTGCGTGCGCTGGAAACCTCCGGGTACCAGCACCCGACCCCGATCCAGGCCCAGGCCATCCCGGAAGTCCTGAAGGGAGGCGACCTGCTGGCCGCCGCCCAGACCGGCACCGGCAAGACGGCCGGCTTCACCCTGCCGATCCTGCAGCGCCTTTCCACCTCGGATGCGCCGCAGGCCGGCAATGGCCGCCCGCGTTGCCTGGTGCTGACCCCGACCCGCGAGCTGGCTGCGCAGGTTCACGAATCCGTGAAGACCTACGGACGCAATCTCAAGATGCGTTCGATGACGATCTTTGGCGGTGTGAACATGAACCCGCAGATCAAGGCCCTGCGTGATCGCATGGACATCGTGGTGGCGACGCCGGGGCGTCTGCTAGATCACGCCAATCAGAAGACCATCGACCTGTCCGGTGTCGAGATCCTGGTACTCGACGAGGCCGATCGCATGCTCGACATGGGCTTCATCCGTGACATCAAGAAGCTGATTGCGATGATGCCGAAGAACCGCCAGAACCTGATGTTCTCGGCGACCTTCTCCGACGAGATCCGCAAGCTGGCCAACGGCCTGCTGAACAACCCGGCGGAGATCGACATCGCGCCGCGCAACACGACCGCCGAGGGCGTGAAGCAAAGCGTGCACCTGGTCGAGACCAGCCAGAAGCGCGAGCTGCTGAGCCACCTGATCCGCACCAACAAATGGGAACAGGTGCTGGTGTTTACCCGCACCAAGCATGGCGCCAATCGCCTGGCCGAGAAGCTGTCGAAGGATGGCGTGCGCTCCGAGGCGATCCACGGCAACAAGAGCCAGGCGGCGCGTACCAAGGCGCTGAAGCAGTTCAAGTCCGGCCAGGTGCCGGTCCTGGTAGCCACGGATATCGCTGCGCGCGGGCTCGACATCGACCAGCTGCCGCAGGTCGTCAATTTTGAGCTGCCGAACGTGCCGGAGGACTACGTGCATCGCATCGGTCGCACCGGGCGTGCCGGCTCCGACGGCGCCGCGCTGTCGCTGGTGGACGGTGAGGAGATCAAGCTGCTGAAGGGCATCGAACGCCTGATTCAGCGCCCGATCGACCGTATCGAAACCGAGGGCTTCGCCACGCCGAAGCCGGCTGCCAATGACGGCAACGGCAATCGCCGTGGTGGTCCGGGTGGCAAGCCGGGCGGAGGCGCCCGTAGTGGCGCCCCGCGCAACGGTCGCGGTGGCAAGCCCGGTGGGGGTCGCGGCGGCAACGGTCGCCCGTCCGCCAACGGCAACCGCGCGGCTCGCAGCCGGTAAGCGGACCCGCTAACGCAGTACCGCGAACCCGCGGTCCCGAGTCTCGGGCCCGCGGGTTTTTTGTGTATGGGTATCGGGGGTGAGGCGAGTGCCTGCTCAAGGGCTTTATTCACCACGAAGCGCACGAAGAAGGTCAAGGCCAAAGGCCTATCAACGCAGAGGACACAGAGAAAGGACGAATTCTGTTGCCGCTGGCCCGACCGCTGAAACCAAGCGAGCCCCCTGCTTCAAGTTGAAAGCCTTTCCATCCTCTCCGTGAACTCCGTGTCCTCTGTGGCGCAATCGCCCTTGATCTTCTTCGTGTCTTCATGCGCTTCGTGGTGAGACGATTTCCTGATTAGCGATAAGAGTCAGCCAGTGCCGGGGGGCCTTTGGGGGGGCGTGCATGGCCCGCCCCGGGGCACTTGGATCCAGGCCTTGTTGGGGATGTCACCATCGCGGAGCGCCTTACCCCTGCCTGGTCATCCCGGCCGGAGCGAAGCGAAGAGCCGGGATCTCCCCCGTCGGGGCAACCCCCAACCGCAGAGATCCCGGATAACCGCTACGCGGTTTCCGGGATGACCAGGCTGGGGGCGGCTGGAAACCCGGGCCGGCACGGTCATTGGGCCTGGCTGATGATTGTTGCTAATCAGGAGCGATTTTTGGCTTGTGGTGGGACCTGGGGTTGACCCGGATCAAGACGATAGGGGCGGGGCGGATGGATACTGTGTCGGGCTCAAGACCGGGACCGGCTGGTCGTTAAGGGACGGAAAGGAGGGCGTCGATGAAGATTGGACCGTTGGGTGGGCTGCGACTGAAGCTGATTATCCTGGTGATCGTGGTGAGCACCGTGCCGTTGTCCATCATGGGCGGCGTGACCTTCCACACCATGAAGGGTGATCTGGCCGCGGGTGTGGACGCGGCGCTGGTGACCCAGTTGTGGTGGCTGCTGTGGGTGCTGTGGATCGTCGCGTTCGTGGTGGCGCTGGGTATTGGCTGGTTCTACGCCAATGTGCTGACGCGCCCCATGGAGCGCCTGGCCGAGGGGCTGGAGGCGATCGGCGAGGGCCGAGCGGATCTCGGGCACCGAGTGGAGGTGACGACCGACGACGAGATCGGGCGCACCGGCGCGGCCTTCAACACGGTGATGGGCCGGCTTTCCGGGCTCATTCGCCAGGTTGCCGACGCGGCGGACGGGATTGCCGCCTCGGCGCGCCAGCTGGATGGGCGCAGCAATGAACTGACGCGTGCCACCCACGAACAGCGCGGTGATGTGGAGCAGGTGGTCACGGCGATGAACCAGATGTCTGCCACGGTGCAGGAGGTCGCCAACAACACGCAGAGCACGGCCGAGAGCGCGGGGCAGGCGACGCGTGCGGCGGAAGGCGGGCGCACCGTGGTGCAGGCGACCCAGGGTGCGATCAACACGCTGGCCGGCGAGATTCGTCAGGCGAACAATGTGATCGTGGAGCTGAAAGGGGACAGCGACAACATCGGCACGATCCTGCAGGTGATCGAGGAGATCGCCGAGAAGACCAACCTGCTGGCGCTCAACGCGGCCATCGAGGCGGCGCGGGCCGGCGAGGCCGGGCGGGGCTTCGCGGTGGTGGCGGACGAAGTGCGCCACCTGGCGCAGCGCACGAACGACTCGACCGGGGAGATCCGCGAGATCATTCAGCGCCTGCAGGGCGGGGCTACCCGTGCGGTGCAGGCGATGGAGGTCAGCCAGCAGCATGCGGAGACCTCCGTGGCGAAGGCGGGCGAGGCCGGCGAGACCCTGGAGTACATCCACGACTCGGTGACCGCCATCGACGACATGACCCGCCAGGTGGCCAGCGCGACCGAGGAGCAAAGCCAGGTGGCGGAAGAGATCAACCGCAATATCCACCACATCAACGATATTGCCGTGCGCAATGCCGACGGGGCGAACGAGATGCAGCAGGCGGTGGAGGCGCTGGAGGCCCTGGCGCAGCAGCTACAGGGCGAGGTTGCGGGGTTCCGTCAACAGGCGTAACGGCCGAGGCAGGCACCGCGCAGGTTCGGCTCGCCATCCTGGGAAACCGGGGGTGGTGTGGTGTGACGCCGGATAAGCGACCGCAAGGCCTTGCAACGGGGCTTCAGAAGCCCCGGCGCAGGGCGTCGAAGCCCAGAGCGAGGTCGTCGGGGTCGGCACCGGGCTCGATGCGCAGGCGTTCGCGCACCATGTTGCGATCGATGTGGGATTCCTCGATGGCGGCGTCCGGCAGGCGGTAGAGCCACCAGGCCAGCGCCGCCTGGGTGCGGGTCTCCGACCAGGGTTCCAGATCGGTGCCGATCCGCTCGGCGTGGGCGCCCAGCTCCTCGTTGAAGAACGGTTCCAGCCGGTCCAGTGCCGCGAGCGGGTCGGGCATCTCCGGTCGCTCGCCGTCCAGTGCCTCCGTGGCGCGCGCCAGCTCCTGGCGGGCGATCTCCGGCCAGATCTGCGAGGGCAGGTAGCCCTCCATCGCCGGGCGACCCGCCGCGGTGATGCCGTGCAGGTAGCCCTGTTCGGTCTGCAGGTAGCGATCCAGCGCCCGAAGGGCCTCGTGTGCCCACTCCAGTGTGTCCCTGTCTTCCAGCACTCGCGCCATGTTGGCGAGGGCGGCGATCGCCTGGCCCGAGGTGTCGGCGTAGGTGTTGCGGTCGATCTGCGGCGGGTCGGTTTGCGTGCGCGTCTCCGGGTCCAGCTGGTAGTAGTCGCGGTCGGCGTACTGGCTGTTGCCGAAGCGCAGCTGGCGGCTGTCCCACAGGTGGTCTTGCAGGTAGTCGCGGATGCCGCGGGCGATCTCGGCGTAACGCTCGTCGCCGGTGGTGTCATGGGCCTCGGAGAACAGCCACAGGAACGCCGCGTTCTGGTCCAGGCGCTTGGAGGTCTCAAGTGCCAGGACGGGGTCGCGCTGGTCCGGATCGTGAAAGAAGAAGAAGCCGCCTTCGACCTCGTCGTAGAGGTCCTCCGCGATCTGGTCGAGGAGCCCGGGCATGCGATCCCGCCACCCTTCGGCGGTGAGCAGGAAGCGATAGGTCCAGGGCTGCGGGCGCTTGCTGAGGGTGCCGAAGGTGGCGCTGCCGCTCAGGCGGTCGGCGCGGGCATCGTAGACCTCGTCGAGCATCTCCATGAAGGCTTCAAGATCGTCGATCGCGGCATCGTCCGGCGTGATCTCGCGACCGGTGACCGAGAACATGTCCCGCTGGGCCACCAGGATGCTCTGCAGGTCGCGGGCATTCACGTGACCGGTAAAGCGGGTCAGCATCTCGTCCTCGTGATTCACGATGACCACGAAGGGCAGGCCGCGGCCACCGTAGCGCCGGAACAGATCCGCACGTTCGTCCAGATCGACCAGGACCGGGATGTAGTGCTGGTCGATGGTGTCCACCACGTCGGGGTTCTCCAGGGACTCGTCCTGGAAGTCGCGGCACCAGGTGCACCACTGGCCGTGAAAATAAAAGAAGATGGGCCGCTCGCGTGCCTCGGATTCCTCGAAAAGCTGGCTGTCCCAGTCCTGCCAAGAGATCGCGGAATCGGCGGGGTAGTCCTCCGCGGCGGCCGGCAGCGCGAGCAACAGCAGGACGAGTCCCGCGCCGAGTCCGCATGCGGCGGACCACTGGATGCGGCGTATGGCGGGCAGCTTCTTGATGTCGACGGATCGAGTCATGGCGGGTGCTTCAGATCGTTGTGTCTATTGGTATAGACCAATGGGAGAATTGAGCGTTCGTGCCCGGGGCGGGTGGTAGGATGGCCGGACTTATTGGGGCAATTCTGGTGAATGCATGAACGTCGAACGCGCCGGGCGCCGCGCCCTGCATCATGTCGAAGTGGCCGTGCTGGTGGTGATCGCCGTCGCCACCGTGATCGCGATCCTGCAGGAGATCGCCACCATGGTCTCGGCGATGTGGGTGGGGTTGGCCGACCTGCTGTTGCTGTTCATCTTTCTTGAGGTGCTGGCGATGGTCGGGATCTACTTGCGTTCCGGGCGTCTCCCGGTACGCCTGCCGATCTACATCGCGATCGTCGCGCTGGCGCGTTACGTGATCATCGACATGAAGGACATGGACGTATGGGAGCTGATCGCGGTGACGGCCGGGGTCCTGATTCTGGCGGGCGCAGTGTTGGTGCTTCGCTACGGGCATGTCCGGCTCCCGTATGACGACGAAGGTCGCATGACGCCGGGGATCGAGGACGATCCGGCGAAGGAGCGCGACGTGCCGAAGGGGCGCTACGGGTCCGATCGATGACACGGCCGGGTGCAAGCCGGCGGGTGATTCACCTGTTGCCCGGCCTGTGGGGAGCGCCCGAGGGCGCGGTGGCCGTTGCCCCTCCGCTCTCTGTGCGACGTCTGGCGCGCTGGCTCGGACGGGCGCGGAGCGGGGTCAGCGGCACGGAAGCACCAGGGTGGGAGGCCGCGTTGGCCGAGCGGCTCGGATACCGGCCAACCGATTCCGGCTGGCGAACCTGGCTGGTCCAGCCGGTGCAGCTGACTGCGGGGATGAAGGACCTGGTGGCCTATCCGGTGGAGCCGGTGTCGGAGGCCGAGCGCGAGGCCTTGTGGTCGGCTGCACAGCCGGAACTGGAGGCGGCCGGGGCGACCTTGGCGCTGAGTGAAGACGGTTTGTGGGAGATGCGGATGGACGCCGAGGGCGATGCGTCGGGCTCGCCACCGTCGATCGGCATGGGGCGCGCCATGGTGGCGCCGTCGATGCAGGGCGATGTAGCTCGGCGCCTGCAGGTACTGGCCAACGCCTTGCAGATGGCCTGGTTCCAGCACCCGGTGAATCTGGCGCGCGAGCGGGAGGGGCGTGGGGCCGTGCATGGCCTCTGGCCCTGGTCGCCCGGGCATCCCGGTGGCCCAACGAGTGTGGGCCGTGTGTGTGGCGGCGGTGTGGTCGCGCACTGGCTGGCGCGGGGTGCCGGCATCGACTGGGCAGCCGACCCGGCGGCCGACCCGGCGGAATCCGGCGATACCGTGGTCGTCGTCGAGGCACTGGAGGCGGCCCCGTCGCTCGAGCGCCGGCTCGAGCTTCTGGAGTCGGTTGCCGACGACGTGGTGGCACCGAAGCTGCGGGCTCTGCTCCGTGGCGGCCTGGGCGCGCTGGAATTTGTTGATCCGCAATCCACGGCCGGGTCGGGCGCCGGCGCCCTGGTGCTGGAACGCCGCGACGCGCTGGCGTTCTGGCGCCGTCCCCGCCGGCCCTGAAGCCGCTGTCGGGTGTTATACTGCCCGGCTTTTCTCGCCACGTGATCGAACCTGCCGTGCGCGCCACGGCACCCGACGGAAACTGCCATGGAACTGAACGCGCTGTATTCCCTGATCGATGACCTGAAAGGCCGCCTGGAAGGCCTTAGGGGGTATCTTTGACTACCCTGCCAAGGAAGAACGGCTAGAGGAAGTCCAGCGCGAGCTGGAGCAGAACCCGGATATCTGGAACGACCCGGAGCAGGCCCAGGCGCTGAACAAGGAGCGGGCCCAGCTTGAGGGCGTGGTGGTCAACATCCGCGAGATCGGCACCCAGCTGGATGAAAGCCGGGACCTGCTGGAGATGGCCGAGGCGGATGGCGACGAGGAGACGGCGGCGTCAGTCGAGGCCGATGTGGAGGCGCTGACCGCGCGTATCGAGGGCCTGGAGTTTCGCCGCATGTTCTCCGGCGATATGGACGAGGCCAACGCCTATCTCGATATCCAGGCCGGTTCCGGGGGCACAGAGGCCCAGGACTGGGCCAACATCCTGCTGCGCATGTACCTGCGCTGGGCCGAGCACAAGGGTTTCAAGGCGGAGGTCACCGAGCTCTCCGAGGGCGAGACCGCCGGGATCAAGAGTGCGACCGTGCACATCCAGGGCGAGTACGCCTTCGGCTGGCTGCGCACCGAGACCGGCGTGCACCGGCTGGTGCGCAAGTCGCCGTTTGATTCCGGCAACCGCCGGCATACCTCGTTCGCGTCGGTGTTCGCCTCCCCGGAGATCGACGAGAACTTCGAGATCGAGATCAATCCGGCCGATCTGCGGGTCGATACCTATCGCTCCTCCGGCGCCGGTGGTCAGCACGTGAACACCACCGACTCGGCGGTGCGCATTACCCACGTCCCGACCGGAGTGGTGGCGGCGTGTCAGGCCGGGCGTTCGCAGCACAAGAACCGCGAGATGGCGATGAACCAGCTGCGCGCCAAGCTGTACGAGCGCGAGTTGCAGGAGCGCAATGCCGAGAAGCAGGCGGTGGAGGACACCAAGTCCGACATCGGCTGGGGCAGCCAGATCCGCTCCTACGTGCTGGATCAGTCGCGGATCAAGGATCTGCGCACCGGCGTGGAGGTCGGGAACACCCAGGGTGTGCTCGACGGCGACCTCGACCCCTTTATTGAAGCCAGTCTCAAGAGTGGCTTGTAAGTCTATCTATTGCATGGATTTCTGATGACCGAAACCACTGACGAGAACAAGCTGATCGCGCAGCGCCGCAGCAAGCTGAACGAGCTGCGCGCGGCCGGTCCGGCGTTCCCCAACGATTTCCGTCGCGATGCGCTGGCGGGTGCGCTGCACGCCGCGCACGACGAAACCGAAGGCGAGGCGCTGGAGGCCCGGGGGATTCGCGTGACGGTTGCCGGGCGCATGGTCGGCAAGCGCGTGATGGGCAAGGCAAGCTTCATCCGCCTGCGTGATCAGTCGGGCGACATCCAGTTGTTCGCGCAGCGCGACAGCCTGCCGGAGGGCGTGTACCCGGCGTTCAAGCAGTGGGATCTGGGCGATATCGTCGGTGGCCAGGGCACGCTGTTCAAGACCAAAACTGGGGAATTGACGGTCCAACTCGACGAGCTGCGTCTGCTGACCAAGAGCCTGCGTCCGCTGCCGGAGAAGTTCCACGGCCTGACCGATCAGGAACAGCGGTATCGCCAGCGCTACGTGGACCTGATCACCAGCCTGGACAGCCGCGAGCTGTTCCGCACCCGTACCCGGATCGTGCGCTACATCCGCGAGTACTTCGAGGATCAGGATTTCATCGAGGTGGAGACCCCGATGATGCAGGTGATCCCGGGCGGGGCGACCGCGCGGCCGTTCACCACCCACCACAACGCGCTGGATATGCCGCTGTACCTGCGCGTCGCGCCGGAGCTGTATCTCAAGCGCCTGGTGGTCGGCGGCTTCGAGAAGGTCTTCGAGATCAACCGCAATTTCCGCAACGAGGGGTTGTCCACGCGGCACAACCCCGAGTTCACCATGCTCGAGTTCTACGAGGCGTTCGTGGACTACCGCGTGCTGATGGATCGCACCGAGACCCTGTTGCGCGGGCTGTGCGAGGACGTGCTGGGCACGACCACCATTGAGTACCAGGGCGAGAGCTACGATTTTGGCAAGCCGTTCACCCGCATGAGCGTGCGCGAGGCGATCCTGGCCCACAATGCCGAGATCGCGGACGCCGACCTGGACGATATCGAGAAGGTGCGCGCGCACTGCGAGCGCCTGGAGATCCCGATCAAGCCGAGCTTCGGTCTGGGCAAGCTGTGGACCGAGATCTTCGAGTACACCGCCGAGAACCAGCTGCGTCACCCGACCTTTATTACCGCCTATCCGACCGAGGTCTCGCCACTGGCGCGGCGCAACGACGATGACCCGTTCGTCACCGATCGCTTCGAGTTGTTTGTCGGCGGGCGCGAGATCGCGAACGGCTTCTCCGAGCTGAACGATCCGGAAGACCAGGCCGAGCGCTTCCGCGCCCAGGTCGCGGAGAAGGACGCCGGTGACGACGAGGCGATGCACTTTGACGCCGACTACATCCGCGCGCTGGAGTACGGCCTGCCGCCGACCGCCGGGGAGGGCATTGGCATCGACCGCCTGGTGATGCTGCTGACCGACAGCGCGTCGATTCGCGACGTGCTGCTGTTTCCGCACCTGCGCCCGGAGGCCTGAACCCTCGCACGTCGGTCATGCCGACCGGGCTCGGTTCGAGGGCGGCGAAGGGGGCAGCGTTTCGTCAGTCGCGTTCGAGTGACAGCAGCGTAAAATCTTCGCCATCGAGTCGGATGTTCAGCTCGTCGCCGTCTTCGGTGATGCCCTCGATCTCGATGACGCCGTCGTCTTCGAACTCGATCTCCTTGAAGCGGAGCATGCCGTGATCCCGCGCGACGGCCGCTGAGCGGAGAATCATCTGGGCGGTCATGCCCGCCGCGTGATCGGGGTCGCGTACGCGTTCTTCGCGAAGCAGATCACCATCCAGATTAAACCGGGTCTCCATGCGCAGTTGTGCGTCGTCCCAGCCCTTGAGGACGAATTCCCGGTCACTTTCTGCCTCCAGTTCCTCGAAGGTCTCGAAACCGTGTTCCTGGCCGATGTCGACGATGGCCTCTATCGACTCGAGCGGGATGGTGTCGGACTGACCCGGGCTACACGCGGCAAGAAGAAGGAGGGCCGGGGCAGCGGCAAGCGAGAGAAGGCGAAGATTCATGAGTTCGAGACCTGATAGGGCGTTGGGGCCGATACAGGCGAGTTTAGTTCTACGAATGCAAGGCAGCCAGCGCGCGTCAGGGAAAATGCACATTCATCAGCGTCTCCCTGGGTTCGATCGCGCTTGAGTTTCAGGATTGGGAAGCCCTCGATACTCAGTTTGATCTCGATTTCCGCGTCCCGCGAAGTCTCGTTCTCGAGCTCGTTGGCGTTCCAGCCTTCCAATTCAAAGCGAGGGGCACCCTCGTCCACTCGATCTCTTTTGGGTATCGATGTAGACGAGGCACCTTGAAGTCAGTCTCCGACCGGTTCCAGCAGCAGTGCCGCGAGCGGCGGGAGGTGCAGATAGAGCGTGGCGGGATGGCCGTGACGTTCGATCGGCTCGGCGTAGGCTTCTGCCGGGCCGCGTGAGCCTCCGCCGTAGACCTCCGCATCCGTGTTCAGGGTGACCCGCCAGCGCCCGGCATGCGGTGCGGGTACCGGATAAGCCGCGCGTTCCATGGGCGTCAGGTTCAGCACCACGACCACCTGGCGTCCCTGATGGTCACGGCGGACAAAGCTGATCGTGGAGTGCGCGGCGTCGTCGCAGTCCAGCCAGTCGAAGCCGTCCGGCTCGAATTCGCGGGCGTGCAGGGCCGGGTCTTCGCGGTACACCCGGTTCAGGTCGCGCACCAGATTCTGCAGGCCCTGGTGCAGGGGGTACTGCAGCACGTACCAGTCCAGCTCGCGATCCTCGGACCATTCGGGGCCCTGGCCGAACTCCTGGCCCATGAACAGCAGCTTCTTGCCGGGGTAGAGCCACTGCCAGCTGTAGAGTAGGCGCAGGTTGGCGTGCTGCTCCCACTCGTTGCCGGGCATGCGCCCGCGCAGGCTGCGTTTTCCGTGCACCACCTCGTCGTGCGAGAACGGCAGGACGAAGTTCTCGCTGTAGGCGTAGAGCTGGCCGAAGGTGAGCTGGCCATGGTGGTGGGTGCGGTAGATCGGGTCCATGCCGAAATAGGTCAGGGTGTCGTGCATCCAGCCCATGTTCCACTTCATGGTGAAGCCCAGCCCGCCCATGGACGGTGGGCGGCTGACACCCGGCCAGGCGGTCGATTCCTCGGCGATCATGGCGACGCCGGGGTGGCTGGTCTGGACGGTCTCGTTCAGGTGGCGCAGGAAGTCGATCGCCTCGAGGTTCTCGTTGCCGCCGTGGATGTTGGGCAGCCAGTCCTCGCCTTCGCGGTCGTAGTCGCGGTAGAGCATGGAGGCGACGGCGTCCACGCGCAGGCCGTCGAGGTGGAAGTCCTCGACCCAGCACAGGGCGCTGGAGAGCAGGAAGTTGCGGACCTCGGGGCGCGAGTAGTTGAAGATTAGCGTGCCCCAACCCCGGTGTTCGCCAATGCGCGGATCGGCGTGTTCGTACAGCGCGGTGCCGTCGAAGCGCGCCAGCGCGAACTCGTCGCGCGGGAAGTGGCCGGGGACCCAGTCGAGCAGTACGCCCAGCCCGGCCTGGTGGGCCTGGTCAACCAGGTAGCGAAAGTCGTCGGCGGTGCCGAAGCGCGAGGTGGGGGCGAAAAAGCCCGTGCTCTGGTAACCCCAGGAGCCGTCGAACGGGTGTTCGGTGATCGGCAGCAGCTCGAGGTGGGTGAAGCCCATGTCGCGCGCATAGGGCACCAGGCGCTCGGCCAGTTCGCGGTAGTTGGGCCATTCGCCCTCGGGGCTGCGCTGCCAGGAGCCCAGGTGCACCTCGTAGATGCTCATGGGCCGGTGCTTCCAGGCCTCGGGGTCGCGATTGCGCATCCACTGGTCGTCGTGCCAGGTGTAGTCGCTGGCCGGCTGGATGCGCGCGGCGGTCTCGGGCCGCATCTGGTAGGCGCGGGCGTACGGGTCGGTCTTCAGGTGGAGGCTGCCATGCTCGCGGTTGCGGATCTCGAACTTGTACAGCGTCTCGGTAGCCAGGCCTGGGATAAAGAGCTCCCATATGCCGCTGCCGGGGTGGACGGTCATCGGGTGGCAGCGGCCGTCCCAGCGGTTGAAGTCGCCGACCACTGCGACGCGCTCGGCGCTGGGGGCCCAGACAGCGAAACGCACGCCCTCGACGCCGTTACGCGTGAGCGGATGGGCACCCAGCATGCGGTGGGCATGCCAGTGGCGCCCCTCGGCGAACAGGTGGCGGTCGAAGTCCGGAAGGTCGGGGGCGAAAGACCAAGGGTCAACGTGGTGTAATGTCTCCGTGCCACCCTCGGGGGTCCAGTGCAGTGTCGGGTGCTCGGGGAGCTCGTCACCCGCGCCCTGCCACAGAAACAAGCCCGGAAAGCCGGGTGCCGCCATCAGAGGTTGTACCCGGTCGTCAGAAAGCGTGATGGAGGCCTCATTTGCGTGCGGCAGCCAGGCACGGTAGCAGACCGTTTGTTGATCCAGCGCATGGTGTCCCAGGACGCTATGGGGATCATGGAGCCGAGCCTCGGTCAGGCGTGCTAACGGGTCATCGACGGAACGGGTGCATTTGTCGGGGGCTGTTGCCATACTCGGATCCAACTCGCGTTTCAGATGTGGGATGTGGAACGACGGGGTTCGGGTTCAGTGTTTCCCCTAGTACAACACGACTAAGCAAGGAAGGGTGCATGACTCCGCAACCGCAACGCTACGTTAGCCGCCTGACCCGGGAGACCCTGGCCCTGATCCTGGCCGGCGGGCGCGGCTCGCGACTGAAACAACTGACGCTGTGGCGGGCCAAGCCGGCCGTGCCCTTTGGCGGCAAGTTCCGAATTATCGATTTCCCCCTGTCCAACTGCATCAACTCGGGCATCCGTCAGGTGGCGGTGGTGACCCAGTACAAGGCGCACTCGCTGATCCAGCACATGCAGCGCGGCTGGAGCTTCCTGCGCGGGGAATTCGGCGAGTTCATCGAGCTGCTGCCGGCACAACAGCGCATCGAGACCTCCTGGTATGCGGGAACGGCCGATGCGGTCTACCAGAACATCGACATTATCCGGCAGCACAATCCGAGCTACGTACTGATCCTGGCCGGGGACCACATCTACAAGATGGACTACGGCCAGATGATCGCCTTCCATGTGGAGAGCGGCGCGGACATGACCGTGGGCTGCCTGGAGGTCGAGCAAGAGCGCGCCAAGGCCTTCGGGGTGATGGGCGTGGATGCCGCCAGCCGGATTACCTCGTTTGCCGAGAAGCCGGAGGACCCGGCGCTGATCCCCGGTAGCAAGACCCACTCGCTGGCCTCCATGGGGATCTACGTGATCAATACCGAATTCCTGTTCGAGCAGCTGATCAAGGATGCGGACGACACCTTTTCCAGCCACGACTTCGGCAAGGACATCATTCCCGGCATCATCGAGCGAAACCAGGTGATGGCCTACCCGTTCCGCGACGAGCAGGGCGTACGCCAGGGCTACTGGCGTGATGTGGGGACCATCGACTCGTACTGGCAGGCCAACCTGGAGCTGATCGGCGTGACCCCGGAACTCAACCTGTACGATTCGGAATGGCCGATCTGGACCTACCAGGAACAGCTGCCGCCGGCCAAGTTCGTGTTCGACGACGAGGACCGGCGCGGCATGGCGATCGACTCCATGGTCTCCGGCGGCTGCATCATTTCCGGCAGTACCGTGCGCCACTCGCTGCTGTTCTCCAACGTGCAGGTGAACGCCTGCGCCACGGTCGAGGACTCGGTGATTCTGCCGAGCGTGACCATTGGCGAAAACTGCGTGATCCGCAATGCGGTGATCGACAAGGGGTGCAAGGTCCCGGACGGGACCGAGATCGGGGTGGATGACGAGGCCGATGCCCGCGACTACTTCGTCTCTCCGGGCGGAGTGCGCGTGGTCACGCCCGAAATGCTGGGCCAGGCCACTCATCATGTCCGCTGAATCCGGCAGTACCACCGCGCTCGCCACCCAGCCGCCGCAGCTCGATGTGGTGTTGTGCTGGCACATGCATCAGCCGCAATACTACGACTCGGGCGCGGGTGAGTACGTGTTGCCGTGGACCTACCTGCACGCATTGAAGGACTACACCGACATGGCCGCGCACCTGGAGGCCTGCCCCCAGGCGCGCGCGGTGGTGAACTTCGCCCCGATCCTGCTGGAGCAGATCGCCGATTACGGCGAGCGGCTGGAGGCCGGTATTGGCGACCGCTCGAGCTTTGGCGATCCGGTGCTGGACCTGTTGCAGATGGACATCGTGCCGGTGGACCCGGTGCAGCGCCGCGAGATCCTGCGGGTGTGCCTGCGGGCGCATGCCCCGCGCATGATCGAGCCGTTTCCGCTGTTCGAGCGCCTGGCGGCCCTGGCGCGCCAGGCGCTGGAGGATCCGGTGCTGTTGGCGCACCTGGATAACCGCTATTTCCAGGATCTGGCGACGTGCTACCACCTGGCCTGGCTGGGCGAAACCGTGCGCCGGGCCTATCCCGAGGTGCAGGGCTGGCTGAAAGTCACGACCGCATTTAATCGTGATGTCCGGGGCCGGCTGCTGAAGCTGATCCGTGACGAGGTGAAGGCGATCCTGCCACGCTATCGTGAGCTGGCGCAGCAGGGGCGGGTGGAGCTGTCGTTTACCCCGTATGCCCACCCGATCATGCCGTTGCTGCTGGATCTGGATTCCGCTCGCGATGCGATGCCGGATATCGCCCTGCCGCAGGCCCCGGTCTACCCGGATGGCGAGGCCCGCGTGCGCTGGCACATCGAACGTGGGCTGGAGGTGTTCGAGCAGTATTTCGGTTTTCGCCCGCGTGGCTGCTGGCCGTCGGAGGGGGGCATCAGCGAGGCGACCGTGCGCCTGCTGGATGACTACGATATCTGCTGGACGGCCAGTGGGCAGACCGTGCTGGGTAACAGCCTGGCCGCAGCCGGTCAGACGGCCGAATCCAACACCGGATCGGCGGAACAGGAGGGCTGGCTGCACCGCCCGTATCGGTTGGCGGACGCCAAAACCGAGCTGTTTTTCCGTGATGACGGGCTGTCCGATGCCATCGGTTTTCGTTATGCCGACTGGCATGCCGACGACGCAGTCGGCGATTTCGTCCATCACCTGGAGAACATTGCCGCGGTCTCGCCCGAGGGTGGCGTGGTGGCGGTGATCCTGGATGGCGAGAACGCCTGGGAATACTACCCGGACAACGGCTTCCATTTCCTGCGGGCGTTGTATGAGCGCCTGGCGGAAAACCCGCGACTGAACCTGTGCACCTTCTCCGACGTGTGCCAGCGCAGCGGGCCGCGCGCGGATCGCGGCGAGCTGCCGGGCATGGTGGCCGGGTCCTGGGTCTACGGGACCTTCTCCACCTGGATCGGTGATCCCGACAAGAACCTCGGCTGGGACCGCCTGATCGAGGCCTGGACGGCGGTGGATCAGGCGATCGCGCGGCGCCCTGCGCTGGATACGCCGCAGTTGCGCAAGCAGTTGGCGGTGTGCGAGGGCTCGGACTGGTGCTGGTGGTTCGGGGAATACAACCCGGCCGGGTCGGTCAGCGACTTCGAACAGCTCTACCGCCGTCACCTGGCACGGCTGTACCAGCTGGCGGACCTTGAAGTGCCCGAGTCACTGGGCGAGGTGCTGTCGGTCGGGGGTGGTGATCCCGCCGCTGGCGGCACCATGCGCAAGGGACAGTAGTCCATGGAGGCGGGTGAAGAGCACTGTAATCCGCTGATGCAGCGCCGCCGGGCCGGCATTTTGCTGCATCCGGTCTCACTGCCGGGCCCGGGTCCGGTGGGGACGCTCGGGCAGGAGGCCTTCCGGTTTCTGGACTGGGCACGGGATGCCGGATTCAGCCTGTGGCAGATCCTGCCGTTGCATCCGCCGCAGGAGGACGGTTCGCCCTACGCCAGTATCTCGGCCTTCGCCGGAGATGTGCGCCTGATTGACCCGCAACGGTTGGCTGAACGGGCGGGCCTGGACGCAGGCGACGAGCCGGTCGTAACCCTGTTGGAACAAGCGCGGCAGCGGCTGGACCAGGCGGGCGAGGGCTGGGCGCAGGCCTACCAGGCCTTCCTTGATGCCCAGGGTCCGGTCTGGCTGGATGATTTTGCCCGTTTCGTAGTCATCTGCGGCCGCGAGGACGGCCGCCCCTGGTGGGAATGGCCGACCCCACTGCGCGATCGCGATCCGGCCACCCTGGCGGCCCTGGAGGCCGAAGCGGGCCAGGCCCTGGAGGCCGTGCGCTTCGCCCAGTTCGTCCTGTTCGACCAGTGGCAGGATGTACGCGAGCATGCACGCAAGCAGGACATTCTGATCCTCGGCGACATGCCGATCTTCGTGGCCCACGACTCGGCCGAGGTCTGGGCCCACCGCGACCTGTTCGACCTCGACGCCACGGGGCATCCGCAGACCGTGGCCGGCGTGCCGCCGGATTACTTCTCCGAGACCGGGCAGCGCTGGGGCAATCCGCATTACCGCTGGGATCGTCTTGCCGAGCGCGGATACGACTGGTGGGTGGAGCGCATGCGCTGGACGCTGGAGACAGTGGATGCCGTGCGCATCGACCACTTCCGCGGCTTCGAGGCGAGCTGGGCGGTGCCGGCGAGCGAGCCGGATGCGACTCAGGGCCACTGGGTCCCGGGGCCGGGTGCCGACTTCTTCGAGCAATTGCAGGCCCGCCTGGGCGCGTTGCCGCTGCTGGCGGAGGACCTGGGCGTGATCACGCCGGAGGTCACCGAACTGCGCCTGCGCTTCGATCTGCCGGGCATGCGCATCCTGCAGTTCGCCTTCGAAGGAGGGGAGGACAACCCCTACCTGCCGGCGAATCACGATGAACTGAGTGCGGTGTATACCGGGACCCATGACAACGACACCACGCTGGGCTGGTTTCGTTCCCTGGAGCCGGCCATGCAGGAGCATGTGATCGGGACACTGGATGAGGGCCCGGCCGAGGAGATGCCCTGGCCGCTGATTCGTGCGGCCTGTCGTTCACCGGCCCAGCTTGCGATCCTGCCGATGCAGGACGCCCTGCACCTGGGATCGGAGGCGCGCATGAACACCCCCGGCACAGTCGGTAACGGCAACTGGAGCTGGCGCTTTGGCTGGAACCAGCTGCCCGATGGACAGACCGAGGCGCTGCGTGCGCTGGCGCAGGAGACGGGTCGCCTCGACTGACGGTCCGGCCCGGACATGAAAAAAGCCCGGTCCCTTTGCAGGGGCCGGGCTTTCTTTGTTAGCGGGCTGGTTGCGCGATTAGCGCATCATGCCGCCCTGACCACCCTGTTGCTGCTGCATCTGTTGCTGCATTTGCTGCATGCGCTCGATCACGTCGTCGATATCGGCGTTTTCCTGGCGCATGGCGGCCATCAGGTCTTCACGCAGGGATTCCTGCGCCTGACGAATTTCCTGGTCTTCCGCGACGGCCTGCTGTGCTTCCTGCAGGTTCATCTGCGCCTGCTGCACGTCTTCGGACTGAATGACTTCCTGACGTTGCTCCGCGCTCAGATCGGGGTCGCGCAGCTGCTCTTCGGCGGATTCGAGGGTCTCCAGATCCCGGCGCGGCTGGTAGCCGGCGGCCTCCATCTTGTCCAGCACCAGGTTCTCCAGTTCTTCACCCTTCTGTTCCAGCTGGGGGTTGTTCTCGATGGCCTGCTGCTGGGTCTCGGCGAGGGTCTGCTGGAGCTGCTGCATCTCCATCTGCGGGTTGCCGCCCTGGCCACCCTGCATGCCCATGCCGCCCTGACCTTGCCCCTGGCCCATGCCCTGGGCGATGGCGAGTGGGCTGGCCAGCGCGAGCGCGGCGGCGGCAATCAGTCCGGCGAGGGACTGGGAACGAATCTTCATAAAGTTTCTCCTCGTGAATACACGTACATCGTAGTCAATGGCACTTAACCCCAGCTTAACAAGCGTGGCCGGATCATGCGGGCCCGCCCGGGTGCCAGCTCACCCGGTCGCCGACGCGCAGGATCCCGGAATGCGCGACTTCAAGGCAAATCCCGCTGTCGAGACCGAGGGCTCGTGCGAGGTTGTCGCCCACTAACTGGTTGAGATACCCACAGGGCGGGCGTGGCCGTCCGATCTTCAGGACCGCCTCTCCGATCCGAAGAAAGCCACTCTGGCGGGGTATGCGGTACCAGTCGGAGACCACGAGGTTGCGGCGGTGTTCCCCGGGGGCGATCGGGCGGCCGCGGCGCTGTGACGCCCGTTGCAGTTCCGGGGCCGTGATCAGTGTGACCGGGCAGCTCTCGACCGCATGCCAGTGCCCGCGATGGGTGGCGTAGCGATCGCCCCGGAGTCCACTGCCGGCGATGGCTTCGATGGACTCGACCGAATCCATTGGGTCGCCCGCCGCGGCACAGACGTGGATTGCCTGCAGGTGCGCGACGGGCAGACCGAACCACTCCGGGCGCCAGGCACGCAGTCGGTGGATCATTGCGGGAGGTCTCCTGTGCGGCTGAACAGGGCGATATCGGGGGCAGGCAGGTCCAGTGTGCATCCCAGGCGGGTGGCAATCCACTGGAGTGTGGCCGGGCCGTAGAAGGCGACATGGGTGGGGTCGCGGCGATAGTGCCAGCGACGAAAGCCGGCCGCCGCAGGTGGCCATTCGGTCATCACGGCCAGGACCCCGCCGGGGCGCAGTCCCGCGACCATGGTTCCCAGCGTGTTCAGGGGCGCGTGCAGGTGTTCCAGGACCTCGGTGCAGGTAAGGATGTCCCAGCCGTCGTCGGGCGGATCGGGTTGTGCGGGGGCAAAGGCCGGGTCCCAGAACGCCATCGTGTAGCCCCGGTCTTGGAGCAACCCGGCGAGCACGGGTTGCGGACCGCAACCCCAGTCGAGTCCGTGGGCCGGGGGTGGCCGCGCCTTGACCAATGGTTCGATCAGTCGCTGCAGGTGGGCGCGGTAGCCGGGATCATCCGGCCGGTTCTCGTGGGTCTGGTAGTACGCCCTCTCCACCTCGCGGCGGGGCCAGGCGTTGCGTTCCAGCGCGATCACGCCGCAATGCTGACAGCGGCGATAGTCTCCGGGCGAGGCGTCGCCGATGCCGCGGTGGTGAAACGGCCGGGTGGACTGCCCGCACAACGGACAGGCGTCCGGGGCGGGAACGATCATCGGCGCAGGTACCGGAACCACGAGGCGATGTTCAGCAGGCTCATCAGCGACTGTGACAGGTAGGTATAGGCTGCGGCCCTCAGGATGCGTTCGGCATGCGGGTAGTCAGGCGGGTGCAGGTAGTTGCCGTCGCGCAGCATCGGCATGGCACGGCGGAAGCTGGCGTCGAACTCGGTGGGCAGGGTGATGAAGTGGACCAGGGCGGCCAGGCCCATGGACAGCACCCCGGCCAGGAAGAACAGGATCCCCGGCGCCGGGTGCCGCGCCAGCAGCGTTATGAACGGAATGGCGATCAGCAGCCAGGCGCCGATTTGCTGGCCGTAGCGCGTCATTCCGACCAGCGTGCTGCGCATGCGCAGTGGAGCATACCCCTGGGCGTGCTGTACGGCGTGGCCGACCTCGTGGGCGGCCACGGTAATCGCCGTCAGCGAGTGGCCGTCGTGGTTCTCCGGTGACAGGCGCACGGTGCGCGAGGCCGGGTCGTAGTGATCGCCGTCCTTTGTGGTTTCCACCTGGACCTTGTGCAGTCCGTGGCGGTCCAGCAGCTCGCGCGCCAGCTCTGCACCGGTGCCATCGTAGCGGTCCGCCGGGCGGTGGTATTTCTTCATGGTGTGGCGGACCCACCAGCCCGGTGCCCAGGCAACGAGCAGGAGCAGAGGCACAAGCAGGATCAGTAGGCGCATACGCTCATGATCTCCCGAAGCCCGAGCCGTCGGAAAGAGCCAGCGTCTCCCTGGGGCCTTGGGAGCGGGGTCGCCCGCGAAGCCCCTGCCCGGGAGCTGCCGCGGCAGGGGGGATTCGAGTGCGAGCCCCGCTCACGGGCAAGGGCTTCAGTCGTCGGCCTCGTCGTAGTCGCCCTTGTGCTTCGGATTCGGGCGCGCCCGCCGGTCATCCGAGTAGTCGTCGCCATCCTGCTCGTTGGCCGGTTTGTCCTGCAGAAGCCGCAGATTGGCTGCCGGGGCGCCGCCGTCCTTCTCCTGACCGAAGTAGATGGTCTGGTGCGGGAACGGGATCTCGATGCCGGCGGCGTCGAAGTGACGCTTGACCAGGCGGTTGAACGCGCGGCCCAGGCCGAACTGGGTGCCGGGCAGGGCCTTGATGCGGATGCGCACGTTGACCGAGCTGTCCGCCAGCGCGGTGACACCGTGCACCTCCATCTCGTCGAGGATGTTCGGCCCCTGAACCGGATCGGCCTTGAGTTCCTCGAAGGCCTCGCGCAGGCGCACGATGACCTCGTCGATGTCCTCGCGATAGGCGACGCCGTATTCGCCGACGTGATAGCCGTATTCGCGCATGTAATTAGCCACCGCATCCACCGACGAGAATGGGATCAGGTGATAGGTTCCGGAGAGGTCGCGGACGCCCAGCGAGCGGATGGTCAGGCGCTCGACCGTACCGGTGGTGCCGGCCACGGTGACCACATCGCCGACGTTGATTGCGTTCTCCAGCTGAATGAATACGCCGGTGATTACATCCTGCACCAGTTTCTGTGCGCCGAAGCCGACCGCCAGGCCGAGGACACCGGCACCGGCCAGTAGCGGGCCGATGTTCACGCCGATTTCGGCGAGCACGATCATGGTGGTCATCACGATCAGAACGATGGCCATCGCATTGCGGAAGATCGTCAGCAGCGTGGCCTCGCGGGCGGTCGGCTGACCACCCCCGGTATTCGGATTCATGCGGTGCTCGATCCAGCTGGCGAAGACCAGCCAGATGGCCAGAACGCCGAGCAGGATCAATGCTACAGAGATCGCGGTACCCAGTACCGCCATGCCCATATCCGAGGCCAGCCATGTGGTCAGGCTGAATGCACCCCAGGCATCCGCGACCACGGCCAGTACGATCAGCAGGATCACCAGGCGCATCACCTTGAGCGCGTTGGGGATGTAGGAGTTCAGGCGCAGCTCCAGCGACGGAAACTTCTCCCGTGTCTCTTCGGGGACCCGAATCCGGCGGCCGATCAACTGGGTCAGGAGGTTCGCGACGAAGATGCCCACGAAGATGGCGAGCAGCGTCTGTCCGGTCGCCTTGGCCATGAAGGGGAGCGCATCTTCCGGCCGGGTGATGCTGACCACGGCCAGGGCCAGGAAGTAGATCAGGGCGATCCAGTGCCAGAAATTCGCCAGCATCGAGACTAGGATGCGGGTGAAGGTGAACTGGGTCCTGTTCGCCAACGCCATCAGGCGGTCATGCACCCGCGTCCGATTTTGCAGGATGATCACGGCGGCGTAGAGGAACGCCGTCAGCATCACGATCAGGCCCAGGGAGCGCCCGGCCTCGGACGAGATCTGGTTGTTGGCGATCGGCACCAGTAGCAACAGGCCGTAGCCGATATACCCCACGATGCGGGCCAGCCAGGCGTTCCAGTAGGCCGCTTCGTCCCCGGCCATCGGCAGCAGGCGCAGGCCGTGGTAGCGCGTGGCGAAGATCAGGCGCAGGGCCGCCTTGGTCACCTCGATCAGCAGGAATGCGTTCAGGAACAGCGAATGACGCGTGTTCATCTCGCCGGTATCGCCCAGCACGAACAGCGCCAGGGCATAGCCGGCCAGCCAGGCGAGGATGACGACAAGAAAGTCGATGGCGGCCGCCAGGAACACGGCCGGCAGCGCCCGCATCAGGCGCATGTGCTCCGCGGCATTCAGCGCCCAGCGGTCGAGCGCCGTGAACAGCGGCGCACCCATCCGGCGTAGCACCAGGAACACGGCCACGGTGAACACGATGATGATGGCGAGATCGAGCACGGCCACCCCGAACACGGTTGGCTCGATCGCGCGGACGCGCTCGGCGATGTCCGTGGCGATATCGCTCAGGGCGCGGACCTCGGCCACGGTGCCCTCGGCCAGCGACTGGGTGAGCTGGGCAATCTGGCGCGCCACGGATTCGCTGTCGCCGGTTTCGACCGGGAGGTCATCCGTGGCGGCGTCCTCCGCGCTGGAGCCGTCGCCGGAGCGCAGGGCCTCGAGCAAGTCCTCGCGGGCCTCCTCGTTCTCCAGCGCGTCGATGAGCATCTGACGCAGATCACTGCCGGAATCATGCTGACCGGTGTCCTGTGCGGACGCGGCCCCGAGGGGCAGGATCAGTAGGAGGGCGACAAGCACCAGCAGGCGGGAGAAGTCGATACGCGGCGCGCGCAGATGGGTCACGGCAAACCTCCATGTCTGGGAGGGACATCCTTGCGAGCCCCCGGTACGGTCAGTCAGTCCGAGGCAGTCTAAAGGCTGGAAGTTCCGTGCCACAATTTCGGTGGCCTGCGCACAGGCTTTATTCCAGCAGCATCGGATCCAGCCATGCGATGCCCAATTGGGCCATCTGCTGCTCGACCCAGACGATCCGTCGGTCAAGGTTGGGCCCCGGGCGGACCGGGTTCATGCGCCCGGGGCTGGGCAGGATGGCGGCCAGGCGTGCGGACTGGTGGCGATCGAGCTCGGTGGCGGAGATCCCGAAGTAGTGTTGGGCGGCGTTCTCGATGCCGTAAATGCCGGGACCCCATTCGGCCAGATTGAGGTAGATCTCGAGGATGCGCCGCTTCGGCCAGAGGGTCTCCATGCCGAAGGTGAACCCGGCCTCCAGCGTCTTGCGTGCCCAGGAGCGGCCGTGCCACAGGAAGAGGTTTTTCGCGGTTTGCTGGCTGATGGTGCTGGCGCCGCGCAGGCGCCCGCCGCGTGCGTGATCGCTGAGCGCCTGGCGCACCGAGCCCCAGTCGAAGCCGCGGTGGTTGGGGAAGTGCTGGTCCTCGGCCGCGATTACCGCCAGCATCAGATGGCGGGGCAGATCGTCCAGGCGTTGCCAGTCCGGGCGCCGGTTGGAGGCGGTTTGCCAGTCGGTTGCCACCACCATGGCCATGCCGTAGGGCGGGTCGACCCGGGCGAAGAGCACCACCAGGGCGAGCATTGCCCCGATTCCCAGCGCCAGGACGAATGCGGCCAGTCCGCCCGTCCAGTAGAGCAACCGGCGGAGCGGACGGCGCTTGCGGCGCGTGGCCACTACGGTCTCGCCTCTGGGCGGTGGGCGTGCGGATGGATGACTGTCCGGAGACGGGGATTCATGGGCTGAAAGGATAACCCCTGCGCTCGCCGGGCGGGATGGGGCGTGCCCTTTCTTCTCTTCTGGAAGCATGCGCGGCGAACTGTTTTGCCGTTTCGTGGCCCAACGGCGAAGGGGTGAGGAGGACGACCCCGGAATTCGCCTTAACAAGCCAACCGTTCGCGAAGGAGAGAGCCATGGACGTATTGCCCTATCGCTATGTCACCCCGAGCGGCGAGGCCGTGTCCTTCGACTTCCGTCTGCATCCCGAGACCGGTTCCGCGGTGCGGGTGCAACAGTTGCTGGATCGCCTGACCGACACGCTGGACAGCGAGATCGGCGTGCTGGGCGATACCTGCAATGGCGACGTGCTGCAAGCGCTGGCAATGGCCCTGGCCGTGCGCACGGAGATGATCCCGGCCAACCCCGAGATGACCCAGGATCTGGCGCGTGATGTGGTCGAGCGGGCGCTCAGATCCCTCGATGGTGCCCGGCACCAGCAGACCGGGCCGGTGGGGCATGCCTGAAAACCACCAGGACCAATATTCCGAGGCCCCGGGACGACCGGTGGTGTTCTTCGACGGCGGTTGTCCGCTTTGCCGGCGCGAGATCGGCCACTACCAGCGGCTCGACACTGCGGGTGCGATCGATTGGCGTGATATCCATGCTGATGCCACACCGCTCGACGCCTGGGGGATTACCTGGGATCGTGCGATGCAGCGCATGCATGCCGTAAGCGCCGACGGGCGCATTCGCAGCGGCGCCTGGGCCTTCGTGCTGGTCTGGCGGCACCTGCCATATTACCGCTGGCTTGGCGGTGTGCTGCACCGCCTGCCGCCGATCGTCTGGCTGATGGATCGCGTCTACAACGTGATTGCGCGTTATCGCTGGCGCTCGCGCTGCGACGATGGGGTCTGTCACCCGGACCGTTAAGGAGACGCTGATTTAATCGCACGTCCGCGTTGGTGCCCCCTGTTTTCCGAGACAAGGCGCGTCGTGCAGCGGGTAGTGGTTCTACCGGCAAGCGGCGCAACGCAGGATCGGGGAACAGGGGGCACCAACCCGACAAATCATAGAAAGGGCGGGCTCGGCCGCTTTTGCGCGCGCACGGCGTTGCGGTTCCCTTGTGCAGAATGACTGCACGGCAGTCACCGCGCCTTGTGCGCACGCAAAAGCGACTCGAGCGCGGACGCGCGATTAAATCAGCGTCTCCTTAAGGTGGCCCACGCCAAGCCGCATCTACCGGAGAAGACCTGTGCGGTATGCGGCCGCCCGTTCGCCTGGCGGCGCAAATGGGCCCGGTGCTGGGATGAGGTTCGCTACTGTTCGGACGCCTGCCGGCGTCGCCGTTCGGGGAAGATCGCGTGACGAAGCGCTTTGTCGTTCTGGTGTTCGGGATCGCCGTGCTGGCGGTGCCTCTGCCCCTGGTGGCGGGCGACCTGGCGGCTGAACGTGCGATCGTCGCGCAATTACAGGAGCCCCACCGCATCCTGCTGATGCGCCATGCCCTGGCGCCCGGCATCGGTGACCCGTCGGGCTTCGATGTCGATGACTGCGCCACGCAGCGCAACCTGTCGGCTGAAGGACGCGCGCAGGCGCGCGTCAGTGGGGAGCGGCTGCGCGCGGCGGGCCTGGAGTCGATCCGGGTATTCGCGGGCCCGTGGTGCCGCAATGTCGATACCGCGGCGCTCCTGGGCTTTGGTGAGCCCGTGGTGCTGGAGGCAATGGGCTCGGTGTTTCGCAGCAATGCCCCGCATCGCGAGCGGCGCATGCGCGCGTGGCGCGAACACCTGGCGGACGAATACCGGCAGACGGCGGGGCCGGCGGTCTACGTGACCCACCGGGCCAATATCATGGAGCTGAGCGGCCGCAGCCTTGGCGCCGGGGCAATGCTGGTCGTCGAGATCGACGCGCAGGGCAATGCCCGGCCGGTGGATCAATAGCCGCGCGAACCGAAGGCGCCGGGTCGTGCGCAAACCGGCTTACAGACGGATATCCACGCGTTCGGCGCCGGGGGCGTCGATGCCGCGATGGAGCAGCAGGGTGCCGCTGGCGTTCAGCAGTTCGGTGGTGAGCTGACGGAAGCGCACGACCGTCTCGGTCAGGTTCAGGCGGCTCTCCAGCAGGTCGCGCTGGGCCTGGGAGACGGCCAGCGCGGTCCCGGCACCGACGCGAAACCGCGTCTGTTCGACCCGCAGGAGTTCTTCCTGCAACTCGACGGTTTCCTTCTGTGCCTGAATTTGTTCGCGGATGCGGGCCGCGTCGAACCAGCGCGCACGGACGTCCTCGATTGCCAGCTGTTCAATATTGGCGAGGGTCTCCTGGATCTGCAGGCGCGTCAGACGGGCGCGGGTGTGTTGCGCCTCGGCCGCGCGGTTGCCGATCGGCATGTCGAAGCGCAGGCCGGCGGCCAGGTCATAACCGTCGCCCTGGCTGGCGCGGAAGGTCTGGCCGAAGGTTTCGGCATAGCCGGACTGACCAACGGTCACAAAGAAGTCCAGGCGTGGCAGTAGTCCGTTACGGGTGCGGATGACCTCCAGCTCGTCGCGTTGCACGCGCAGCCGGGTCTCGTTGAGGTCGGCGCGGTGATCGCGGGCGAGAGCGACATAGGTATCCAGCGGCTCGAGGTGGTAGCGCTGCAGATCCGGCTCAGAGCGGGCCTCCAGGCGGGTATCCCACAGATCGCCGTCCCCCTGTATCAGGCGCGCCAGCGCATCCTGTGCGAGGGCCCGTTCGCTACGGGCATCGATCAGGCCCTGGCGACGCAGTGCCACCTCGGCGCGGGCCGAGACGGCCTCGGTCTCCGGGCGGTCCCCGGCACGGATACGGCGTTCTGTCTCGTCAAGCTGCTGGCTCGCGACGGCCAGGGCCTCTTCGAAGATCGCTATCTGTTCGTCGGCCAGTACGAGGTCCCAGTAGCGGCTTTCCACATCGGTGATCAGTTGTTCGACGAACCCGCGCACCTCGTATTCCGAGGCCTCCGCGTCCAGGCTGGCCTGCCGCAGGCGTACCAGGTTGGACTCGATCCGCCCCCCGCGCAGTAATGCCTGAGTCAGGCTCAGGCCGGCGCGGGTGGTGTATTCGCTCTGGTCTTGAAAAGAGCTGTTGGCACGAGAGCTGCGAACGGACAAGGTTAGGTTAGTGCCAGTCGGCAGGGACTGTTGCAATCCGACTTGGCCCCGTCTTTCGCTAAAGAAGGAATCCCGTGTAAAGCCCTCGGATTCATCAGTCTCGCGGTCGCGATAGATATCGATGTCGGCAAATAGCGCAGGGTCGAAAACCGCACGTTCCTGAACCTCAAAGGTACCGGCGATTGCAGTTTGCAGTCGCTCGGCCCGCAGGCCTCGGTTGCCTTCCAGGGCGCGCGCTACCGCTTCTTCAAGAGATAGGCTCTCTTCTGCCACTTCGTTGCGGGCGAACGGGCGTTGTTCCAGCAATTCTTCGGCGGACAGCGTCAGACGCAGGCCGTCATCGGTCGAGTCCTCTCCGTTGGCCGTTGCGGTCAGTGCCAGGATGAAGAGCGGAAGGGCAGGGGTAAGGCTACGCATGGTCGACGGGCATCCGGTAGACGGGTTCATGGCCGTGCTGTTGGCTTCGACGATGAAACAGCAGGTACAGCGTCGGGATCAGCACCAGGGTGATCAGGGTAGACGAGAGCAGCCCGCCGATCACGACCCGGGCCATTGGGGCCTGGGCCTCGCCGCCGTCGCCCATGCCGATGGCCAGCGGCGACAGCGCCAGGATGGTGGTCAGCGTGGTCATCAGGATCGGGCGCAGGCGCTCGCCGGCAGCGGCCACGATGGCCGCTTGCAGTTCCATGCCGTCTTCGCGGTGGCGCCGCGCCATGCGGTCCACCAGCAGGATCGCGTTGTTCACCACGATCCCGACCAGCAGCAGGATCCCGATCAGCGACTGCACGTTGAGCGTGGTGTCGGTGATCAGCAGCGCGCCGGTTACACCAATGAGCGCCAGCGGGATGGAGAACATCACGATCAGCGGATCGCGCAGGGACTCGTACAGGCTGGCCATGACCATGTAGACCAGCAACGTCGCGAGCAGGGTGCCCAGCAGCAGTTCGGAGAACGCCGCTTCCTGCTCCTCGATGTCGCCGGTGACCGAGAAGTCGATCTCCTCCGGCAGCGGGATATCGGCCAGCGCCGCACGCACGTCGGCGGCGACCTCGCCCAGCGAGCGGTCGCCGATGTTCACGAACAAGGTGCTGATGCGCGCCTGTTCGCGGCGCTGGATGCTGTCCGGGCCGATCGCCGTATCGAACGTGACCAGGCTGCGCAATGCCACGCGTTCGCCGTCCTCGCTGCGCACGGTCAGGTTGAGGAGGTCGTCCAGCGAGCTCCGGTCGGCGTCGCGTAGTTGGACCCAGATGCGCGTCTCGTCGCCGCCCGCGCGCAGCTGGCCGGCGCCGGAGCCGCCCAGGGCGGTTTCCAGGGTCTGGGCGATGGTGCGCACGTCCACGCCGAGGTCGGCGGCGCGGTCGCGGTGGATGCGGGTGGCGAATTCCGGCTGCCCGCCGTCGGAGCCGACGCGGGTGTCGGTGACGCCGGGGACGTCCGCCAGCGCGGTCTCGAAGCGCTCGATGACGGCGTTCATCGTGGGCAGTTCGAAGCCGCGGACCTCGATGGAGAGGCTTTCCTCGTCGGCGCCGCGCCCGAAGCCGCGGAAGAAGATCCCGCTGGAGGCGCGCACGCGGATCTCGACCCCCGGCGGGCTGCCCAGCGCGTCGCGCAGGGCCGCGGCGATCTCTTCGGAGGAGCGGCTGCGGCTGTCGCGCGAGCCGACCATCACGCGCATGTTGCCGGAGGCGGGCGAGGAGGCCCGGAACGCCGAGGCGCCGGAGCTGGAGACCAGGTTTTGCAGTTCCGGGACCTCGTCGTGGATGATCGCCTCGAGGCCGGACATGGTGGCGTAGAGCTCTTCCAGGGGCGTGCCGGGCTCCATGGCGACATGCACGCGCAACTCGCCTTCGTCGGTGGCGGGCAGGAATTCCGTGCCCACGCCGCGCAGCCCCGCCAGGGCGATCATCAGCAGCAGGAGGCTGATGCCGATGACCATCCATGGCTGGGTCAGGGTGCGCCGCAGCACCCCCTGGTAGCGTTGCTCCATGCGCGCGAGGGCACTGGTGTCACGCTTCGGCATCGGGGCGCGGGCCATCAGCATCGGGACCAGGGTCAGCGCGACGATCAGCGAGCCTGCCAGGGCAAAGGCGACCACCGCCGCCAGCGGCTTGAACAGCTGGCCGGCCAGTTCCTCGGCGAAGAACAGCGGCAGGAAGATCGCCACGGTGGTCAGGGTGCTGGCGACGATGGCGGGCGCGACGCGCCCGGTGCCGCTGATGGCGGCCTCGGCGGCGGTCTGCTCGGCATGTTCCTCGCGCCGTCGGGCGATGCTCTCGATCACCACGATGGCGTTGTCCACCATCAGCCCCACGCCCAGCGCGATCCCGCCGAGTGTCATCAGGTTCAGCGAGTAGCCGCCGAAGTAGACCAGGCCGAAGGTGGCGATCACCGCCAGCGGGATCGCGGTGGCCGCCACCAGCGTGTAGCGGATGTTGCGCAGGAACACGAGCAGCACCAGCACGGCCAGTGCACTGCCGTAGAGGATCGAACGACCGACGTTGGTGATGGAGTTGCGGATAAAACCGGCCTCGTCGGTGACGGCGCGGATGTCGATCTGGGGAAAGTCGCGGTTCAGGCGCACCAGTTCGGCGTGGACCGCCTCGGAGACCTCTACGGTGTTGGCGTCGGCCAGCTTGCGCACGGCGAGCTGCACGCCTTCCTCCTGGTTGACCCGAAACCGGCGGGTAACGCGCTGGTGGGTGTCGCGCACGTCGGCCACCTGGTGCAGGTAGGTCACACCGTCCTCGCTGCGCTGCACGATGGTGTCGCGGACCTCGTCCACCGAGCGGAACTCGGCCGGCGTGCGCAGGCGGTATTCGCGGCGCCCGTCCATGATCGGGCCGCCGGGGGTGATCACGTTGGCGTTTCGAATGCGATCACGCAGGTCGTCCAGGCCGAGGTCGATGGCCTCGATGCGTTCCGGGTCCACCTCCACGCGGACCTCGCGCTCCAGGCCGCCGAAGGTATCCACAGCTGCCACGCCGGGGATGCGTTCCAGACGCGGGGCGATACGGTTGTCGATCAGGGTGCGCAGGTGGATGGCGTCCAGTTGCGAGCCGATGCCCAGACGCATGATGGGCGAGTCCTGGGTGTCGAACTGGCGTACCAGCGGGCGATCGGCGTCATCGGGCAGGCGGTCCTCGATGCGCGCCAGGCGATCGCGCAGGTCGTCCACCGCCTGGCGGATGTCCGTGCCCCAGGCAAAGTTGATGCGGACGTTGCTGTTGCCCTCGGCGGAGGTCGAGCGGATCTCCTGGGCACCGGTAATGGCGGCCGCGGCCTGCTCCACCTGGCGCGTGACGAGTTGTTCGACTTCCTCGGCCCCGGCATTGGGGTAGGACGTCATCACCGTGACCACCGGGTAGGTGATATTCGGCAGCAGATCCACCGGCAGGCGGGTCAGCGCGGTCAGGCCGAGGATCACCACGATCAGGGCCACCATGCTCGTCAGCACGGGGCGGTGGACCGTTACGCGGGCCGGATTCACGGGGTGTCCGACTCGGGTGTGTCGTTTCCACCCGGCACGTTGCGCGGGTCGGTCAGGCGCAGCGGGGTGCCGTCCGCGAGCAGGTGCTGGCCGAGCACGACGACCTCGGTGCCTTCCGGCAGCTCGGGTTCCAGCAGTTCGACCCAGTCGCCGTCACGCACGCCGGTAACCGCCTGATGGCGGCGGGCCAGCGGGCGCTCGCCGCTGCGGTCCACGCTGAACAGGGTCGGCCCGACCTCGCGCTGGATGATCGCGTCGCGTGGGATCGCCAGGACGGCGTTGCGTTCCCCGAGGGTAATGGCGGCCTCCACGAACATGCCCGGGCGCAGCTGGTCGCGTTCGTTGGGGATCTCCACCTCGACCCGCGCCTGACGCGACCCGGGCCGGAATTCCGGGGCGATGCGGGCGATGGTGCCGGCAAAGCCGGCGTCCGGATAGGCGGCGGTGTAGACCTGTGCCCCCTGGCTCGGCGACAGCCGGCCGTAGTCGGCCTCGGTCACGGCCAGGATGGCGCGCACCGGCTGCAGCCGGACCAGTGCCAGTGCGGTGTCGTTGGCGCTGATGACCGTGCCGGGATCCACGTGGCGTTCGGCGACCCAGCGGGTACTGTCGGCCGTACCCGCCTCGATGCGGGTGTAGCTCAACTGGATCTCGCGGGTGCGTAGCGCGGAACGCCGCTGGCGGATCTGCGATTCGGCCAGGGTGACGCGCGTCTGTGCCAGGGCGAGTTCGGTTTCCGCGGCCTCCAGCTCCGAGCGCGAGGCGATGCCCTGGTCGCGCAGCTCGCGGGTGCGCTGCAGTTCGCGCCGGGTCGCATCACGGCTGGCCAGGGCCTCGGCCAGGCTGGCCTCGGCGACTTCCAGCTCCGCCGCGGCTTGTGCCACATCCTGCTCGAATTCCTCGGTATCCAGTTGCAGCAGCGGATCACCGGGCTCCACGCGGTCGCCCAGATTGACGAATACCTCGGCAACCCGCCCGCCCACGCGAGGGGTGATCTCGATCCGGTCGGCGCCCTCGATGCTGCCGGTGAAGCGCCGCCGTTCGACCAGGTCGCGGGTCTCGATGCCGGCGATGGCGACCGCGACCGGGCGGGTCTCGCCACCGCCCGGACGACCGGAAGAGGCCGCGTCGTCTTCCGGGCCCAGCAGCATCCAGGCGAGGATGCCAGCGGCCAGGAGAAACAGGAGCGCGGTGATCAGTGTGGCGGGGCGGGGCATTGCAACTCGCTTGTTTGCGGGGTGGTCAGGTTAGAGTGTCGCGTGGTTGACTGAATCGTGCATGAATTCCGTTCGGAATCCGGCGCCGATTCGATGAAGCCCGGACTAGGACCCCCGAGTACAAGGAGAATTCCGTGACGACATCCGATTCGGCCCGTCCCCCGCGCCCGCGGCGGCGCTCCTTTGCCATGGACATGCTGGGCCTGCTGGCCTGGATGGTGTTGGTCTTCGCTGTGGCGGGATTGGGTGGCTGGGCGACCAGTCTCTCGGTGGGCGACTGGTATCCGACGCTGACGCGCCCGCCGCTGAACCCGCCGGACGCGGTATTCGGCCCGGTCTGGTCCGTGCTGTTCGGCCTGATGGGTCTCGCCGCCTGGCATGTCTGGCGGCGCGTCGGCCTGACCGGCGCCCCGATTGCGCTGGGGTTGTTCCTGGCCCAGCTCGCGCTAAATCTCGGCTGGTCGGTGCTGTTCTTCGGCATGCAACGCCCGGATCTGGCGCTCGCCGAGATCCTGATCCTGTGGCCGCTGATCCTGGCCACCCTGATCGCCTTCTGGCGCATTGATCGTATCGCCGGCGCGCTGCTGGTGCCGTACCTGCTGTGGGTCGCCTTCGCCATCTACCTCAACGCGGGGATCGTCTGGCTCAACTGACGAGCCGGGTTTTCGGCGCCCGGGCGTCATGCGTTTGTCATTTGGGCGGGGTATGCTGACGCGATTTTTCGCGGGAGGGGCTCCATGGCGGTGCGCGTCGGTATAAACGGGATGGGGCGGATCGGTCGGTTGGCCCTGCGCGCGGCATGGGGCCGGGACGACATCGAGGTCGTGCATCTGAACGAGGTCGCCGCGGACGGGACCGTTACCGGGCATCTGTTGGAGTTTGATTCCGTTCACGGGCGTTGGGGCCGCGAGCCCGAGGCCCAAGCGGACCAGATCCGGATCGACGGGCGCGAGCTGCGCCACACGAGCCTGGCCGAGCCGGGGCAGGTGCCGTGGGGCGAGTCGGACGTGGACATCGTGATCGACGCCACTGGCGCCTTCCGCACCATGGACACGCTGGAGCCGCATTTCACCCGGGGCGCGAAGCGCGTGGTGGTCGCGGCGCCGGTGAAGGACGAGCGCGCGCTGAACGTGGTGATGGGTGTGAACGACGCCGCTTACGATCCCGCGAAGCACCACGTCGTGACCGCCGCCTCCTGCACCACCAACTGCCTGGCGCCGCTGGTCAAGGTGCTGCACCCAGCGCTGTCGATCCGCCACGGCACCATCCTGACCGTCCACGACATGACGGCCACCCAGTCGCCGGTGGATCTGCCGAGCGACAACCTGCGCCGGGCCCGTGCGGCCGGGCTGAACCTGATCCCGACCACCACCGGCTCGGCGAAGGCGATCGGCGACATCTTCCCCGAGTTGAACGGCCGCCTGAACGGCCATGCGGTGCGCGTGCCGTTGATGAACGCGTCGCTGACGGATTTCACTTTCGAGGCCGCGCGCGAGACCAAGGTGGAGGAGGTCAACGGCCTGCTGCGCAAGGCGGCGAACGGTGATCTGAACGGCATCCTCGGCTACGAGGAGCGCCCGCTGGTCTCCAGCGATTTCCGCACCGACCCGCGCTCGTCCATCGTGGATGCCCAGTCGACCATGGTGGTCGATGGCACGCAGGTGAAGGTGCTGGCCTGGTACGACAACGAGTGGGGCTACGCGAACCGGCTGGTCGAGCTGGTCGCCCGCGTCGCCAAGCTCGGGGTTTGAGGCCGTCGTGAGCGGCGCGGCCGACCAGCCGGAGCCCGGCGGGCCACCCGCCCTGGGGCTGGGCGCCTACGCGCGGATCACCGCGAACTACTGGGCGTTCACCGTCACCGACGGCGCGATCCGCATGCTGGTCGTGCTGTTCTTCCACCAGCTGGGCTACAGCCCGCTGGAGATCGCCTTCCTGTTCCTGTTCTACGAGCTGTTCGGGGTGATTACCAACCTGACCGGCGGCTGGCTGGCCGCGCGGCTGGGGGTGAACACCACCATGATCGGCGGGACGCTGTTGCAGGTGGCCGCCCTGCTGATGCTCACGGTGCCGGAGGCCTGGCTGGGGGTCGCCTACGTGATGTTCGCGCAGGCCCTGTCCGGGATCGCCAAGGACCTGAACAAGATGAGCGCGAAGTCCGGCGTGAAGCTGGTCGCGGGCGACGGGGAGGGGCGGCTGTTTCGCTGGGTGGCGGTGCTCACCGGCTCGAAGAATGCGCTGAAGGGGGTCGGCTTCTTCGTCGGCGGGGCGCTGCTCTACAGCGTGGGCTTCCAGGTGGCGCTGGTGATCCTGGCTGGGATGCTCGCCGTGGTGATGCTGTTCTCGGTGGTCGGGCTGCCGCGCGGGCTGGGGCGTGTCGGCGGCAAGCCGAAGTTCACCCAGATGTTTTCCAACTCCGCCGCGATCAACGTGCTCTCGGCCGCACGCTTCTTCCTGTTCGGCGCGCGTGATGTCTGGTTCGTGGTCGCGCTGCCGGTGTTCCTCAGCGCCACGCTCGACTGGAACCATATGCAGGTGGGCGCGTTCCTCGCGCTGTGGGTGATCGGCTACGGCATCGTGCAGGCCTCCGTGCCGCGCCTCTTGGGTAAGGGCGGGGTGCATCCGACCGGGCTCACCGCGCGGCTGTGGGCCTTCATCCTGATGCTGCTGCCGATCGCCATCGTGATCGGGCTGGAGGTGGGCCTGGACCCGGCCTGGGTATTGATGGTCGGGCTGGGCGTGTTCGGCGTGGTGTTCGCAATCAACTCGGCCGTCCACTCCTTCCTGATCCTCGACTACGCCGAGGCGGACCGCGTCGCGATGAAGGTCGGCTTCTACTACATGGCGAACGCCGGCGGCCGCCTGGTCGGCACCGTCGCCTCCGGCGCCATCTTCATGGTCTGGGGCCTGGAAGGCGCCCTGATTGCCTCCACCTTCTTCATCTTCGCCACCTGGATGATCTCGTCCCTGCTCCCCCGCGAAGCCGCCCGCGCATGACCGCGCGGCTGCCGGCCTGGAAGGGGGCGGCCATCGGGTTACTGCGGCCGCTGTAACGCCTCGATGACGGCCTCCAGGGTGCGGGAGCGGTAGCGCACGGCATGGCGGACCCAGCCGAGCTGGCGGGCGACGGGCGCGCCGGGCCAGTCGAGTACGGCGAGGTCGTCGGTGGCCATGGTGCGGGGGAGGAAGCCGATGCCGAGGCCTGCCGTGATCATCATGCGGATGACTTCCAGGTAGGGGCTTTCCTGTGCGGCGGTGGGGTGCAGGCCCTGTGCGGCCAGGGCCTGGTCGATCTGGCGGCGGGTGGTGGAATCCGCGGGCGGCAGGATGGCCGGCCAGTCGTGCAGGCGCCGCAGGGTATCCAGCGGGGTATCGTCAGCGCGGTTGCGGGCGACCATGGGGACGAGGTCGTCGGTCCATACCGTGTGCGCCTCGGCGCCCTTCGGCAGATCCTCGGGCAGGGTGGCCAGGGCCAGGTCGGCGTCGCCGTGCATGACGGCCTCGATGCCGGCCTCGGAATCCATGAATGCCAGTTCCAGTTCCAGTTCCGGGTAGCGCTCGCGCAGGGCCGACAGTGGCGTGGGCAGGCGGTGCAGGGCGATGTGGTGCGAGGTGGCCAGGCGGATGCGGCCGCGCACCACCTGGTCGAGGTCGGCGACCTGCTGCTCGATGGCGCGCAGGCGGGCGAGGATTTCGCGGGCCTCGGGCAGCAGGCGCTCCGCGACCTCCGTCGGCCGAACGCGGCGGCCCTGGCGCTCGAACAGCGGGCGCTCCAGCGTGGCCTCCAGGGACTGGATGCGCTTGCTGATCGCGGGTTGGGTTAGGTGCAGCCGTTCGGCCGCGGCGGAGAAGGCGCCGGTGTCGACGACCGCGACGAAGGCTTGCAGGGATTCGACACTCAGTTGTTCTGGGCGCATCCGTGTCTCTCCAGTCCCTGCGTGAGATAATGGTCCGTTCGATGGTCGGGCTCGGCATGCCCCGGCACCTACATAACCGTCTGGAATGATACGGATAAGAAATCGGATTTGAAAGAATACCGGGGTGGCCGCAGACTCCTTTAAACGGTCGTCCTGAAATGAAGTCATTGCGAGGAGCCGAAGGCGACGCGGCACAAAAGCGCTAAGCGCGTTGAACGGCCGCAGGCCGGCCCGAAGGGCGAGCGCAGCGAGTAACCTCCTGAAGCTGGCAGAGCGCCAGTACCGGGATCCGGTGGTTCCGGACGGAGGTTGCCACGGCCCCTGCGGGGCCTCGCAATGACGGTGCATTTGGCAATGCCGTGCAAGGGCGGGCCTGTATAGCGCCGGTGGAATGCAAGAACGACAGAACGCGGCACGGCCGCGGGAGTAGGTAATGGCTGGCAAGACCCTGTATGACAAGTTGTGGGAGGCGCATGGGGTGCGCGAGGAGCCGGATGGCTCGACGCTGCTCTACATTGATCGCCACCTGGTGCACGAGGTGACCAGCCCGCAGGCCTTCGAGGGGCTGCGGCTGGCCGGGCGCAAGCCGTGGCGCGGCGATTCCGTGCTGGCGGTGCCGGATCACAACGTGCCCACGGAGAATCGCGACCAGGGGATTGCGGATCCGGTCTCGCGCATCCAGGTGGAAACACTGGAAAGCAACGTCACGAGCCTGGGGCTGAAGTTCTTCCCGATGGCCGACGTGCGCCAGGGCATCGTGCACGTGATCGGCCCGGAGCAGGGCGCGACCCTGCCGGGCATGACCGTGGTCTGCGGCGACTCGCATACCTCCACGCATGGCGCGCTGGGCGCGCTGGCCTTCGGCATCGGCACCTCCGAGGTGGAGCATGTCCTAGCCACCCAGTGCCTGTGGCAAAAGAAGACCAAGGCCATGCAAATCCGTGTGGAAGGCGAGCTGCGCCCGGGCGTCACCGCCAAGGACGTGGTGCTGGCGATCATCGGCCGCATTGGCACCGCCGGGGGTACCGGCTACGCGATCGAGTTTGCCGGTTCGGCGATCCGCAGCCTGTCGATCGAAGGCCGCATGAGCGTCTGCAACATGTCGATCGAGGCCGGGGCCCGTGCGGGCATGGTCGCGGTGGACGAGAAGACCATCGAATACGTGCGCGGCAAGCCGCAGGCGCCGACCGGCGAGATGTTCGAGCGGGCGGCCGAGTACTGGCGCACGCTGGTCTCCGACCCGGATGCCGAGTTCGATGCGGTGGTGGAGATGGACGCCGCCGAGATCGCCCCGCAGGTCAGCTGGGGCACCTCGCCGGAGATGGTCGCGCCGATCGACGGGCGGGTGCCGGACCCGGCGGCCGAATCTGATCCGGTGCGCGCCGAGGGCATGCAGCGGGCGTTGGAGTACATGGACCTGAAGGCGAATACCCCGATGACGGAGATCCGTCCGGACAAGGTGTTCATCGGGTCCTGCACGAATTCCCGGATCGAGGACCTGCGCGCCGCCGCCGAGGTGGTGAAGGGCCGGAAAAAGGCCGACAACATCAAGCTGGCGATGGTGGTGCCGGGCTCCGGGCTGGTGAAGCAGCAGGCGGAGCAGGAGGGGCTGGACCGCATCTTCCTGGATGCCGGCTTTGAGTGGCGCGAGCCGGGCTGTTCGATGTGCCTGGCGATGAACGCCGACCGCCTGGAGCCGGGCGAACGCTGTGCCTCCACCTCCAACCGCAACTTCGAGGGCCGTCAGGGGCAGGGTGGACGCACGCATTTGGTCAGCCCGTCGCTGGCCGCCGCGGCGGCCGTCGCCGGGCACTTCATTGAACCGTCCGCGTTGAAGGAGGCGTAAGCGATGCAGGCCTTTACTGTACACAAGGGGATCGTCGCGCCGCTGGACCGCTCCAACGTGGATACCGACGCGATCATCCCCAAGCAGTACCTGAAGTCGGTGAAGCGTACGGGCTTCGGTCCCAATGCCTTCGACGACTGGCGCTACCTGGACCCCGGCGAGCCGGGCATGGATGGCTCGAAGCGCCGGCCGAACCCGGACTTTGTGCTCAACCAGGCGCCGTTTGACCAGGCGACCATCCTGCTGGCGCGCAAGAACTTCGGCTGCGGCTCCTCAAGGGAACACGCGGTCTGGGCGCTGACGGATTTCGGTTTTCGTGCGGTGATCGCGCCGTCGTTCGCGGATATTTTCTTCTCCAACAGCTGCAAGAACGGGCTGCTGCCAGTGGTGCTGGCCGAGGACGAGGTGCAGCGCCTGTTTGATCAGGTGGAGGCGAACCCGGGTGCCCAGGTCGAGGTGAATCTGAAAGAGCTGACCGTGACCGCGCCGGACGGTACCGTATTCGACTTCACACTGGACGAGGACCGCCGCCATCGCCTGCTGAACGGGCTGGACGATATCGCCCTGACGCTGCAGTTTGCGGACGATATTCGGGCCTTCGAGGAGCGCCAGCGCCGCGAATGGCCGTGGATGGCGGAACAACAACGGTAGACGGTGCGTCTGGCACGGCCTGGATCCGGGCACCGTCATTGCGAGGAGCGAAGCGACGAAGCAACCTCCGTCCGGAACCACCGGATCCCCGTACCGGCGCTCTGGCAGCTTTGGGAGGTTACTCGCTGCGCTCGCCCTTCGGGCCGGCCTGCGGCCGTTCAACGCGCTTCGCGCTTTTGTGCCACGGCCCCTGGCGGGGCCTCCCAATGACGGGGGCAGGGAGCACCGTCATCGCGAGGAGCGAAGCGACGTGGCGATCTCCGTGGGTGGCCCGACGCTGGTCCCGGCAAACGTCGGGGGGCGTCCGGGGATTGCCACGGCCTCTGGCGGGGCCTCGCAATGACGGGGGGGGCAGGAAGCACCGTCATCGCGAGGAGCGCAGCGACGTGGCGATCTCTGTGGGTGGCCCCGGCGTCGGCCGCGGCGAGCGTCGGGGGGGGCGTTGGGAGGTTGCCACGTCGCCTGCGGCTCCTCGCAATGACGTTGCCACTGGGAATGTATAGGTAAAGAATAATAGTTACTTGGGAGAGGTTTGTGAGCCGAATTCTGGTATTGCCCGGGGACGGGATTGGGCCCGAGATCGTGGCCGAGGCGCTGAAGGTGCTGGAGCGCGTGGGCGAGATCGGCGGTCTGGATCTGGAGATCGAGCAGGGCCTGATCGGGGGCGCGGCGCATGACGCGGCCGGGCACCCCTATCCGGAGGCCACCCGCGAGGCGGCGCGTCGTGCAGACGCGATCCTGTTGGGGGCGGTGGGTGGCCCGCAGTACGAGTCGCTGGAGCGCGACCTGCGCCCCGAGCGTGGGCTGCTGGGCATCCGCTCGGATCTCGGCCTGTTCGCGAACCTGCGCCCGGCGATCCTGTATCCGCAGCTGGCCTCGGCTTCCACGCTGAAGCCAGAAGTCGTAAGCGGGCTGGACATCCTGATCGTGCGCGAGCTGACCGGGGGGATCTACTTCGGCCAGCCACGCGGGATCGAGGAGCGCAATGGCGAGCGGGTCGGCTTCAATACGCTGGTCTATAGCGAATCGGAGATTGAGCGGATCGCCCGGGTCGGCTTCGAGGCGGCGATGAAACGGGGCAAGCGCCTGTGCTCGGTGGACAAGGCCAACGTGCTGGAGGTCTCCGAGCTGTGGCGCGAGGTGGTCGAGCGTGTCGGGAAGGAATTCCCCGAGGTCGAGCTGTCTCACATGTATGTGGACAACGCCGCGATGCAGCTGGTGCGTGACCCGAAGCAGTTCGATGTGATGGTGACCGGCAATATGTTCGGCGACATCCTGTCCGATGCAGCGGCGATGCTGACTGGCTCCATCGGCATGCTGCCGTCCGCCTCGCTGAACAGCGAGGGCGTGGGCCTGTACGAGCCGATCCACGGTTCGGCACCGGATATTGCGGGGCAGGGCAAGGCCAACCCGATGGCGACGGTGCTGTCGGTCGCGATGCTGCTCCGTCATAGTCTGAACCGCAATGACCTGGCCGAACGCATCGAGGCGGCTGTGGGTCGGGTACTGGATCAGGCCTTGCGTACCCCAGACATCTTCGGTGAAGGCATGAAGCTGGTCGGTACGCAGGGCATGGGGGATGCCCTGGTGGCTGCGTTGGACGATTGAGGCGGCCTCACGAACGGGGCTTGTATCACGCGCAAGTGTAGGATGCGTTGAGCGCAGCGAAACGCATCATTGCCTCCGCTGGGGAAGAGATTGATGCGATTCGCTGCGCTCGTCGCATCCTACGGTTCAATAGAACTATCAATAGCTTGAAGATCAAAATTAAACCGGGAATTAACGATGAGTGACCGCAAATTTGACGTGGCCGTGGTCGGGGCAACGGGCGCCGTTGGCGAGGCCCTGCTGTCCATCCTGGCCGAGCGCGACCTGCCGATCGGGCGCGTGCATGCCCTGGCCAGCTCGCGGTCGGTGGGCAAGACGGTGGACTACGGCCGGCGCGAGTTGGAGGTCGAGGACCTGGCGACTTTTGATTTTTCCACGGTGCAGATCGGGCTGTTCTCGCCGGGCGCCTCGGTGTCCGCGGAATATGCGCCCAAGGCGGCGGCGGCCGGCTGCGTCGTGATCGACAATACCTCCCAGTTCCGCTACGACCCGGAAATCCCGCTCGTGATTCCGGAGGTGAACCCGGATGCGGTGGGCGATTACACGAAACACGGGATTATCGCGAATCCGAATTGCTCCACCATTCAGATGCTGGTGGCGCTGAAGCCGTTGCACGATGCGGTAGGCATCGAACGGATCAACGTGGCGACCTACCAGGCCGTGTCCGGTACCGGCAAGGAGGCGATCGAGGAGCTGGCGCACCAGACGGCGGCGTTGCTGAATGGCCGTCCGGTGGAGTGCAACGTGTATCCCAAGCAGATCGCGTTCAACGCCCTGCCGCACATCGACGTCTTCCAGGACAATGGCTACACCAAGGAAGAGATGAAGATGGTCTGGGAGACCCGGAAGATCATGGGCGACGAGTCCATCCTGGTGAACCCGACCGCGGTGCGCATTCCGGTGTTCTACGGGCATTCCGAGGCCCTGCATATCGAGACGCGCGAGAAGATCACTGCGGAGAAGGCGCGCGAAATTCTCTCCGGCGCACCGGGGATCACGGTGCTGGACAAGCACGAGGACGGGGGCTATCCGACTGCGGTGACCGAGGGTTCCGGCAAGGATGCGGTGTTCGTCGGCCGCATCCGCGAGGACATTTCCCACCCCCGCGGACTGGACCTTTGGGTGGTCTCGGACAACGTGCGCAAGGGGGCTGCGCTGAACACGATTCAGATCGCGGAGGTTTTGATCCGCGATTACCTGTGATTTAATCCGGGAAAACGCCGGGGACACTACCCGGTACATCCGTGGCCAGGGGGTCATCGGCCGTGTCGGCCGAGGCAGTACGGCCAGGTGGCATTTTCAGGGGGAATTCGTGCGCAAGTTTTTGGTTGGGTTTTTGTTCTTGCTGCTGGTGGCCCCGGCGTCCTCGAGTTCCGTGGGCTTCGGCGAAATCAATCTTCAATCCTTCCTGAATCAGCCCTTGCGGGCGGAGATTCCCTTGCGGGGAGCGGCAGCTGCCGGCGACTCCCTGCGAATTCGCCAGGCTTCCGAGGAGGCATACCGCCGCGCCGGTCTGAACCGTGGCGGTGTTCCGGGGGACCTGAACATCCAGGTCGAGGGTGACCGCATCATCCTGACCACACGCCGGCCGGTGCGCGAGCCCTATGTGGGCTTGCTGCTGGAGGCGCGCTGGGATGGCGGGCGCGCCATGCGCGAGGTCTCGTTGTTGCTGGATCCGCCCGGCACGATGCCTTCCGGAACTTCTGCGCCGGCCGTGAGCGGGGACCCCGGCGCGGCGCCGCGTGCGACCCGCGAAGGCGAATCCATCCGGGTGCGTAGTGGCGACACCCTCTACGCGGTCGTGCGCCGCAGCGGTGTCTCGGGATACAGCGACGAGCAGGCCATGCTCGCGTTCCTCGACGCCAATCCGCAGGCCTTCATGGGTAACAACATCAATTCGCTGCGCGCGGACGCGGAATTGCGTACGCCGTCCCGCGAACAGTTGGACGCGCGTAGTACCGCCGAGGCGCGGGCCGAGGTTGCCGACCAGACGCGCGCCTGGCAGGAATCCACTCGCGTCGCCCGCGAAGAGCCGGCTCCGGCCGCGGCTGAGGAGGGTGTCGAGGGCGAGGCGCTGGCCGAGGACGAAGAAGCGGCTGCTACAGAGGACGCTGCCGCGGCGGTTGAGGACGACGAATCCGCGCTGGCCGAATCGGACTCGGCTGTGACCGAGGACGAAACGGCGGTGGGCGACGAGGTCGCGACCGAGGAGGTGGCGGCCGAGGATCGTCTGGAGATCGTCGCCGATCTGCTGCCGGAAGATGCCGAAGCCGGGGCAACCCAGGGGGGTTCCGAGGAGCTGCTGCAGGAAGCCCTGCTGTCCCAGCGCGCCGAAATGGACGGAATGCGCGACGAGCTCTCCGAATTGCGCGAGGAGCTGGGCGAGCGTGGACGTCTGGCCGAGATCTCCAGCGAGAACATGGCTGGGCTCGAGGAACAGCTGAGCCAGCTGCGCGCCGAGCGCGAACAGCTGCGCACCCGTCTGGATCGTGCGGACGCCGAACGCAATGCCCCGCTGCACGAACGCATTATGAACGATCCGTTGCTGCTGATGATGGCGATTGCGCTGGTCATTCTGCTGCTACTGGTGTTGCTGGCTTTTGCCCGCGGCGGCCGCCGCGAGGTGATGGTCGACGAACACGGTTCCGGCCTGAAGCCGCGGGCCGACAACAGCGGGGTGCAGGCGTCGACCGTGGGCGCCACGGGGTACGAGGCGCGTGAAGTCCAGGGCGGCGAGCGAGGCGCGGGTTCCGGGGTGTCCGGGGCCGCGACCGCGGCTGCGGCCGGAACCATTGTGGGAACGGCCGCTTCGCGCTCCGACGAGTCTGCAGAGACCGCGCAGGAAGAATCCGCGCATCCACCGGCCCAACCCGAAGAAGAGGTAGGCGAAGTGGTGGTCTCCAGCACCAGCGAGGGTGCGGCGGGCACGGACGACGTGCTGGCCGAGGTGGATGTCTGCCTGGCCTATGGCATGAATGACCAGGCGGTCGAGACGCTGAACGCCGCCCTGAAGGAGAACCCGGACAACAATCAGTACCGGCTCAAGCTGGTCGAGGCCCATGTGGCGCTTGAGGACGAAGCGGGCGCACGCGAGGCGGCGATGGCCCTGCGCGATCGCCTGGGTGCGGACGACGATGCCCTGCGCGATCGCCTTTCGGAGCTGGAGTCGAAGTTGGGCGGTGCCTCCGGGGCGGCCGGCCTGGCCAGCGCCGGTTCCCTTGACGAGCCGGCTTCGGTGGACCCCGGGGCCGCGGGGGGCGACGCTGACAGCAACGAGATCGATTTCTCCGATCTGGAGCTGCCGGATTCCGACGATGCGGAGCCGCGTGCCGATGCGCAAGAGCCGGGTACGGCAGAGGATCAGGGGCTTTCGTTTGATATCGACGACAACCTGGAACAGGACCTCGCCAGTGCGGCCGAAGAGACTGCGGAAGAAGGCCAGACAGACGATGACCTGAACAACCTGTCCTTCGACCTCGAGGAGAACGAGCTTCCGGACCTTGATGCGCCCGCCAGTGGCGGTGACAGTGGTGAAGGCCAGGAGACCGGGCTGGAAATGGACGAGGATCTGCCAGCCTCGGGCGAGGCATTCGCCGCGCCGGAATCGGCCGATGCCGGGGAAGGTACGGATGGGGCCGGCGATGACGAGAACGTGACGCGGCTGAGTCTGGCCCAGGCCTATGCGGACATGGGCGATGCGGAGGGTGCCCAGGAGCTCATCGACGAGGTTCTGGCCTCCGGTACCGACGAACAGAAGCGCGAGGCCGAGGCGATCCGGGATCAGATTCAGGGAAGCTGATTGCTGGAGCCGGGTCGTGTCGGGCTGGTGATGCCGGCGCCGTGAACCGATCATGGCTACGATGTGCAGCGTGCGGCCCCGCCCGGGGGGATCTCTCGGGCGGGGCCTTTTGGTTTCGAGGATGGGGATGGGCGCTGAGTGGCGATGAGCGCGGAAGAGCCGATGAGGTCGGCCCCCGCTGAGGGCGATGCCGGAGCCGCGGCAGCGGCGCTGCTGGGTGTGCTGGGCGTTTCTGCGGCGCTAGTGCCGGCCGAGCCGCTGGTGGTGGCCGTCGCGGGTGTAGTGGCCGGAGGGCTGGCCTTGACCGGTCTGGACTGGGGCCGTACGGGCCGGCTGGTGCTGCGTTTGAAATGGTTTTATCTCTCGCTCGTGGTGTTCTACGGGGTGTGGCCGACCGGGGGCGGAGACTGGGGCACGGGACTGCAGGTGGCCGGATGGCGTATTGCTGCACTGATGCTCGTGGTGGTGCTCGTGGTCTGGATGACCGGACGCTTCCCGCGGCCGGCCCTGGTGCGTGCCCTTGGGGGCATTCTGGGCGGCCCACGCCAGGTGCTGGGGGGCTGGGGCGAGCGCTTCGCGCGACGTCTGTTTCTGGCACTGGCCATGTTCGAGGGTGAACGGGTCGCACTGGAGCAACGCCGGGCGGGCTTGCGCGGAGTGCGCCGTGCGCGCTTGGCACAGGTCCGGGAATGGCTTGTCCTGCGCCTGGATCAGGCACTCGCAGGGGGTGGAGCTGTCGCGGCAGAGCTCCCGGCGGAATCCGCGATGATCTCGGGCTGGCGAATCCCCAAGGCTGCGCTGGCCTGGCTGTGGGCGGGCGTGGCGGCGGTCTGGTGGATGGTGCTGGGGGCAGGGTTTTGAATAGCGACCAGATGTCGGTGTCATCCGGGGGTGGAACGGGGCCGGCCACGCGCCAGCGCTGGGCGCTGGGTGTCGAATACGATGGCCGCGGGCTGCTGGGCTGGCAACGGCAAAAGGATGGTCCGAGCGTCCAGGGCCACCTGGAGGCGGCGCTGGGCTTCGTGGCGAATCACCCGGTGGAGCTGAACTGTGCCGGGCGTACCGATGCGGGCGTCCATGCCACCGCCCAGGTGGTGCACTTTGACACCCCGGCACAACGTGAACCACGCGCCTGGATCCTGGGAAGCAACAGTCGTCTGCCGGGTGCGATTGCGCTGACCTGGGCGCAGCCGGTACCCGATACCTTCCACGCCCGGTTCGGCGCGTTCGGGAGGCGCTACCGCTATGTGATCGCGAATCGCGAGATCCGTCCGGCGCTGGAGGCCGGGCGGGTATCGTGGTGGCGACGGCCGTTGGATGCCCGGCGCATGCATCGGGCCGGTCAGGCCTTCGTGGGGGAGCACGATTTCAGCAGCCTGCGAGCGGCGGCGTGCCAGGCCAAGTCGCCCGTGCGCCGGGTGCATTCGCTGTCGGTGCGCCGGCGCGGCTCCTACGTCATTCTGGATATCCACGCGAATGCCTTTCTGCACCACATGGTGCGCAACATCGCCGGCGTTCTGCTGGCGGTGGGGGATGGTCGGGCCGAGGTGGGCTGGCCGATGGAGGTTCTGGCGGCGCGGGATCGGCGCGCGTCGGGGATCACCGCGCCGGCCGGCGGGCTCTATTTCGTGCATGTGGATTATCCGGTGGAGTTCGAGCTGCCGATCACCGCGGGGCCGGTCCTCGATGGCGTCCCGGGGAATGCGCCGGGGTGATTGCGGGAAAGCCGGATCGCGTGCCGGGTTCTGGTAGGCTTTGCGACCGGATAGAGGAGGCCGGCGGGCGCATGCGTTATCGGGTGAAGATCTGCGGAGTGACGAGCCCGGCACAGGCACGTGCCGCGGCGGCGGCTGGGGCCGATGCCATCGGGCTGGTGTTTCATGCAGCGAGTCGGCGGGCGGTAGAGCCGGCGCAGGCCGCGGCCATCGCGGCCGCGCTGCCCCCGTTCGTGACCACGGTGGGATTGTTTGTGGACCCGGATCCGTCACGCGTCGAAACGGTATTGCAGACGGTAGGGCTGGATTGCCTGCAGTTTCACGGGCACGAGACGGCGCCGTTTTGCGCGCGCTTCGGGCGGCCTTATCTGAAGGCCATCGCCATGGGCGAAGGGCAGGATCCACGCCCGGTGATGGAGCAGCACCCGGATGCCCAGGGGTTTCTCCTGGACAGTCATGGCGGGGGGCGCAGCGGCGGATCGGGGCATCGCTTCGATTGGCAGCGGGTCCCCGACGCACTGGAACGGCCCTGGCTGCTGGCCGGGGGACTGGATTCGGACTCGGTGCGCGCTGCGCTGGAACACCTGCGTCCGTACGGGGTCGATGTGAGTTCTGGGGTGGAATCCGCGCCCGGAATCAAGGATGCACGACGCATGCGGGCCTTCGTGCAGGCGGTGCGTCAATGCGAGGTAGAGACTGATGAACAAGATTGACTGGGCGGCTTTCCCGGATGCCCGTGGGCATTTCGGGCCGTATGGCGGGCGCTTCGTGTCCGAGACCCTGATGGGGGCGCTGGACGAGCTGCAGGCGGTATACGAGCAGTACATGCAGGATCCCGACTTCTTGGCGGAGCTGGATCATGACCTGAAGCAGTTCGTTGGGCGGCCGAACCCGCTCTACCACGCCGAGCGCATGTCGCGGGAACTGGGTGGGGCGCAGGTCTACCTCAAGCGCGAGGATCTGAATCACACCGGCGCGCACAAGGTAAACAACACGATCGGCCAGGCCCTGCTGGCCAAGCGCCTGGGCAAGAAGCGAATCATCGCCGAGACCGGTGCCGGACAGCACGGCGTCGCGACGGCCACCGTGGCCGCGCGGCTGGGGCTGGAATGCGTGGTCTACATGGGCGAAGAGGACACCCGGCGCCAGACACAGAACGTCTATCGCATGCGCCTTCTGGGCGCCGAGGTGGTGGCGGTGAAATCCGGGACCCGCACCCTGAAGGACGCGTTGAACGAGGCGATGCGCGACTGGGTGACCAACGTCGACGACACCTTCTACATCATTGGGACCGTGGCAGGGCCGCACCCGTATCCGGCGATGGTCCGGGACTTCCAGGCGGTGATCGGCCGCGAGGCGCGCGAGCAGCACCTGGAGATGACTGGCCGCCTGCCGGATACCCTGGTCGCTTGTGTTGGCGGCGGGTCCAATGCCATCGGGCTGTTCCATCCGTTCCTTGGCGACGAGTCGGTGGAAATGATCGGGGTCGAGGCCGGGGGCGACGGGGTCGAGACCGGGCGCCACTCTGCGCCGCTGTGCGCCGGGCAGCCGGGCGTTCTGCACGGCAACCGGACGTACCTGATGGAAGACGAGAATGGCCAGATCATCGGCACGCACTCGGTCTCGGCGGGCCTGGACTACCCGGGCGTCGGGCCGGAGCATGCGTGGCTGAAGGACATCGGCCGGGTGAACTACGTGTCGGTAACGGATGACCAGGCGCTGGCCGGCTTCCACCGCATGACCCGCACCGAGGGCATCATCCCGGCGCTGGAGACCAGTCATGCGATTGCCCATGTGCTGGACCTGGCCCCGCAGATGCGTCCCGATCAAAGCATCATCATCAATCTGTCCGGGCGCGGCGACAAGGACCTGAACACCGTGGCCGAACGCGAGGGGATTACGCTATGAGTCGCATCGAGCAGCGTTTCTCCGAACTGCGCGAACAGAATCGCGCGGCGTTGATCCCGTACGTGACGGCGGGCGACCCGGAGCCGGGGGCCACCGTACCCCTGATGCACGCACTGGTGGAGGCCGGGGCCGACCTGATCGAGCTGGGCGTCCCGTTTTCCGACCCGATGGCCGATGGCCCGGTGATCCAGAAGGCCTGCGAGCGGGCCCTGCGTTTTGGCACCGGGTTGCGCGACGTGCTGGCGATGGTGGTGGAGTTCCGCAAGCAGGACACCACCACGCCGGTGGTCCTGATGGGCTACCTGAATCCGGTCGAGCGCATGGGGTACGAGACCTTTGCCCAGACCGCGAAGGCGGCCGGGCTGGATGGGTTGCTGACGGTGGACCTGCCGCCGGAGGAGAGCGAGGACGTGGTGGGGCTGCTGGAGCAAGCCGGCATCGATCCCATCTTCCTGATCGCGCCCACGACCTCGGAGGCGCGTATCGATCATGTGGCCCGGGCGGCGCGCGGCTTCGTTTACTACGTATCGCTGAAGGGCGTGACCGGTTCGCAGACCCTGGATACCTCGGCACTGGCCGCGCGCCTGGAAGGTCTGCGTCGCCACACCGGGCTGCCGTTGGGCGTGGGCTTCGGCATTCGCGATGCCGAGACCGCGGGGAGGGTGGCGCAGGTGGCCGATGCCGTGGTGGTGGGCAGCGCGATCGTGCGCCTGGCCGAGGAGCACGACGGAGATGCCGACGGCTTCGCCCGTGCGGCGGCGGCGGTGGTCAGTGAGATGCGTCATGCCATGGATGCGGCGCGCTCCCTGGGCGCGGCAGCCACGGTGTAGAATGCGCGGCGCCGATTCGAATTACGGGGAGACGGCATGAGCTGGTTCGAGAAGTTGATGCCTTCGCGCATCCGCACCGACAATGCGACCAAGCGGGGGGTCCCGGAGGGCCTGTGGGTCCGTTGCGAGGGCTGTGACGCGACGCTTTATCGCCCCGAGGTGGAACGCAACCTCGATGTCTGCCCGAAATGCAGTCATCACCGCCGCATGAGCGCACGCCGGCGCCTGGAGACCTTCCTGGATGCCGAGGGCCGCGAGGAGATCGCGGCGGATATCGAATCCTCCGATGTCCTGAAATTCCGCGATTCCAAGAAGTACAAGGATCGCCTGGTGGCGGCCCAGCGGGCCACCGGCGAGCGCGATGCTCTGATCGTGATGCAGGGCCAGCTTCTGGGGCGCCCCTTGGTGGCGTCTGCCTTCGACTTCCGCTTCATGGGCGGTTCCATGGGCTCCGCGGTGGGTGAGCGCTTCGTGCGCGGGGCCAACCGCTCGCTGGAACAGGGCATCCCGCTGGTGTGCTTCAGTGCCTCCGGTGGTGCGCGCATGCAGGAGGCGTTGTTTTCGCTGTTGCAGATGGCCAAGACCAGCGCGGTGCTGGCGCGCATGCAGGAAGAACGCATCCCGTTCATCTCGGTGATGACCGATCCGACCATGGGGGGTGTGTCCGCGAGCCTGGCCATGCTGGGTGATCTGAACGTGGCCGAGCCGAATGCCCTGATTGGCTTTGCCGGGCCGCGCGTGATCCAGCAGACGGTGCGCGAGACCCTTCCCGAGGGCTTCCAGCGTTCGGAGTTTCTGCTCGAGCATGGCGCGATCGACATGATCGTCGATCGCCGTGACATGCGCAGCCGTCTGGCTGCGGTGCTGGGCATGCTGACCCACGCCCCGGCGCCGGGCGCCGACCCAGCCGCAGATGAGGCGGAGGGCGAGGGGTCCGTCGAGGTTATCAGTCCCGAAAACGGGGCGGACGGCGAGCGCGTCGACGCGCCGCGCCCCGCCTGAGGCAGCCGGTGCGCTTCACGACCCTGGCGCAGTGGCTCGCCTTCCAGGAGCAACTGCATCCCGTGGGAATGGATCTGACCCTGGAGCGCATTGCCCTGGTGGCCGATCGCCTGGGGCTGCGTGGGGCCGGCAGACCGCCCACCGTGATCGTGGCCGGGACCAACGGCAAGGGGACGGTGGCGACGCGCACCGCGGCCCTGCTGCAGGCGCAGGGGCTGAAGGTCGGGCTGTTCACCTCGCCGCACCTGCTGCGCTACAACGAACGCATCCGCATCGACGGCGAGCCCGTCTCCGATGCCGCCCTGTGCCGTGCCTTCGAGGCGATCGACCAGGCTCGCGGCGAGGATTCCCTGACCTATTTCGAATTCGGTGCACTGGCCGCGGTCTGGCTGTTCCGCGAGCAGGGAGTCGCGGTACAGGTGCTGGAGGTAGGGCTGGGCGGGCGCCTGGACGCCGTCAACATCTGGGATGCCGACGTCGCTGCGATCACCGCGGTGGACCTCGATCATCAGACCTGGCTGGGCGACAGTCGCGAGGCGATCGGCCGCGAGAAGGCCGGTATCATGCGCCCCAATCGCCCGGTAGTGCTGGGCGAGCCCGAACCGCCGGCCAGCGTGCTGGAGCATGCCGCACAACTGGGGGCGCAGGTCCTGCGCAGTGGGCGTGATTTCGCCCTGACGCGCGACGCGACGACGCTACGATGGCAGTGGCAGGGGACGGCGCGCGAATGGGGGGTCGAGGGCGCAGCCGCCCGGATTGATGGTGCGGCGCTCCTGAACACGGCTACGGCCCTCGCTGTGGTCGAATCACTGGGACTGGCCCGGGGGCTCGACGATGGTGTCGTCAGTCGGGCCCTGGCGATCTCGGCGCCGGGGCGTCTGCAGCGGCTGCACGGCGAGCCGGAATGGCTGCTGGATGTTGCCCACAACGTGCATGCGGTCAACGAACTCGCGCGCTGGCTGGAGGCGCATCCCGCCCCGGGTGCGGTGGTGGCCCTGGTCGCCGTCATGGCGGACAAGGAGCGGGCCGCCATGTGGAGTCGTCTGGATGGCCTCGTCGATGCCTGGGTGCCGGTCCCGCTGGACCTGCCGCGGGCATTGCCCGCCGCGGCGCTGGCCACCGAGTTGGAGGCGAGCGGACAACGCCGGGTGTCCCGCGTGGATGACGTCGCGGCGGCCCTCGCAGAAGCAACGCGTTGCGCCGGACCTTGCGGCCGGGTGGTGGTGTTCGGTTCGTTCTACACCGTGGCGGCGGTACTGGAGCAGTCGCAGGACCTGGCCGAGCTGGCACTGTCCGGGCAGGCCGAGGCGCTTGGTGGTGCGGGCGAGGTTGTGCATGCCCTTTGAGCGTCAGGAGCGTCATGCCCGACGGCTTGCGACGCCGGCGCGAGCGAGCGTACTGTCACAGGCGTGTAGTGTTTCCTTAACTGGCCCTGGCGCCGCCCTCGGATGAACGCATGACCAGCAGCGACAATCCCATCCGCTTTCGCCTGGTTGGCGCGGTCATCCTGATCGTGCTGGCGGTCATCTTTTTGCCCTGGTTGTTCGACGGGGCAGGTTACGAGTACATGAGCGGGATCGATGACCCGGTGCCCGCGGCGCCCACCTTTGCCGAGCCCGATATCGCCCTGCCATCGGAGCGCCCGGCTGCACGTCGGGACACGGCACCCGCCGCGCCGGCGGCGGAACGCGACGGGCCGGTTGCCGAGTTGCACAGCCTGGAGAATGGCGAGGGCGCGCGGGCGGCCGCTGGGGAGCAGGGAGGTTCCGCGGCCCGCCAGGATGCGCCGGTGCGCTCGGTCGAGCCAGACGAGCCGGTGCAGGCCGGGTGGGCGGTGCAGGTCGGGAGCTTCCGCGGCGAGGACAACGCGCGCGAGCAGGCGGCCCGCTTGCGCGACACGGGCTGGCCGGCCTTCATCGATGACTCCATGGCCGATGGCCGCCCGATTTACCGGGTGAAGGTCGGTCCGCTGGCGCAGCGCGAGGAGGCCGTGAAGCTGGGCGAACGCCTGCAGGACGAGGTGGAGTTGTCCGGTATCGTGGTGGCACACCCCTGATGGCCATGACGACCGGGGCCCCCTGCGAGGAACCGATGGCTGGGGTAAACTACGCGCCCTTTCAGCACGCGATGCCGGCCCCGTGAACTGGATCGACCTCATCATCATCGCCCTGATCGTTGTGTCAGGGCTGATCAGCCTTTTCCGTGGCTTCGTGCGCGAGTCCTTTTCGCTCGCCACGTGGATCGTGGGCGTGTGGCTGGGTATCCGCTATGCGGCCGAGGTGGCGGAACAAATCCCCCAGGCGGTTTCGGATGCCACCCTGCGCCTGGGCATTGGCTTCGCCCTGATCTTTATTGGTGTCCTGATTGTGGGCGGCATTCTCGGAGTAGTGGCCAACCGCCTGGTGAAGGGGACCGGGCTGACCGGTACCGACCGCTCGCTGGGCGTGATCTTCGGGCTGCTGCGCGGTGTGCTGCTGGTGGCGGTACTGATCTTCCTTGCCTCGCTGACCTTGATGCCGGACGAGTCCTGGTGGGAAAACAGCCGCCTGATCCCGGAGTTCGAGCGCCTGGTGGATTGGCTGATTGCCCAATTGCCGGAAGGCTGGCAGGAACAGATCCATGATCTGCTGGCGAGTGACGAGCCGGTCGAAGAAGTAATCCCCGACGCCGACGAGCCGGCGACGCCCTAGAAGCGAGCTGCAAACGGCATTTGCAGCGCAACGTGTGCTGACAGGCCGTGAACGGCTTTGGTCAGCGTTTGCAAAACCCTGGAGCCTGAAACCGTATGTGTGGAGTTGTCGGAATCGTCGGGCGCAGCCCGGTGAACCAGCCCCTTTATGACGCCCTGCTGGTCTTGCAGCACCGGGGCCAGGATGCCGCAGGCATTGTGACCTGTGACGATGACGGGCGGCTGCATCTGCGCAAGGACAATGGTCTGGTGCGCGATGTGTTCAACAACCAGCACATGCAGAGCCTGACGGGCCATATGGGTATCGGCCATGTGCGCTACCCGACGGCCGGTTCGTCGAGCTCGGCCGAGGCGCAGCCGTTCTACGTGAACTCGCCATTCGGGATTACGCTGGGGCACAACGGCAACCTGACCAACGCGCGCGAGCTCAAGCAGGCGCTGTACGCCACGGATCGCCGGCACATCAATACCGACTCGGACTCCGAGATCCTCCTGAACGTCTTCGCCCAGGAGCTGCTGCGCTTCCTCGACAACGGGCTGACGCCGGATTCCGTGTTCGATGCGGTGGAACGCGTGCATCAGCGGGCGGAAGGCGCCTACGCGGTGGTCGCGATGATCGCCGGGGGCGGTTTGCTGGCGTTCCGTGATCCACACGGCATTCGACCCATTGTTTACGGCTCGCGCGAGGCCGAAGAGGGCGGGCGCGAATGGATGGTCGCCTCCGAAAGTGCCGCGCTGGAGTCCCAGGGCTTTGATCTGGAGCGGGACCTGGCGCCGGGCGAGGCGGTGTTTATCACGCCGGACGGCGAGGTCAGCACGCGCGTGTGTGCCGAGGGGACTCGCCTGAACCCGTGCATCTTCGAGCACGTCTACTTCGCGCGCCCGGACTCGGTGATCGACAACGTGTTCGTGCACCGCGCCCGCATGCGCATGGGGACCGCGCTGGGCGAAAAGATCCGGCGCATCTGGCCGGATCACGACATCGACGTGATCGTGCCGATCCCCGACACCGGCCGTACCGTAGCGCTGGAGATGGCGCACGAGCTGAACATCAAGTACCGCGAGGGGTTCATCAAGAACCGCTACATCGGGCGTACGTTCATCATGCCGGGCCAGACCAAGCGGCGAAAATCCGTGCGCCAGAAGCTCAACGCGATCTCGCTGGAGTTCCGCGGCAAGAACGTGATGCTGGTGGACGACTCCATCGTGCGCGGCACGACCTCGCGCGAGATCGTGATGATGGCGCGCGAGGCCGGGGCGAAGAAGGTCTATTTCGCCTCGGCCGCGCCGCCGGTGCGTTATCCCAACGTGTACGGGATCGACATGCCGGCCGCCGACGAGCTGATTGCCCACGGTCGGGACGAGGCCCAGGTGTGTGAGGCGATTGCCGCCGACCGCTTGATCTACCAGGACCTTGAAGACCTGCAAAAGGCCGTGCGCCGCGGCAACCGGAACATTCAGGAGTTCGACTGCTCGGTCTTCACCGGGGAGTACGTGACTGGACTGCCTCCGGACTATCTGGAACACCTCGCGGCGCTGCGCGGCGACGGGCTGGTGAACACGCCGGTCGCCGGCGAGGTGCTGGATCTTGCCAACAAGAAGTAGACGCGAGGTGCTCTTGCCCAGTCTCCAATGGATCGAACCCGTCGTCAGGGATGCCCGCGAACGAGCCCCCAATGCGGATGATGTCCCGGTGGTGGTGGTCCGGGTGGACCAGCAGCGGCTGTACGTCTGGGAGGCCGGGCGGGTGACGGAGATCTTCGATGTATCGACCTCGGCGCGCGGGGTAGGTTTCGAGGAGGGCACCTTCAAGACACCGCTGGGCCTGCATCGGATTGCCGAGCGCTTCGGTGACAGCGCGCCGCGGGGCACGATCTTCCGTGCCCGTGGCAACACCGGCCAGATCGCGGAAATCCTGACCGAGCCGGGCGCGCAAAGCCCGCGCGACAACATCACCTCGCGGATCCTCTGGCTGGAAGGGCTGGAGCCGGGCATCAATCGGGGCGGCAATGTGGATTCGCTGCGCCGGTACATCTACATTCACGGGACCGACGAGGAGGGACGCATTGGCGAACCGGCCTCGGAGGGCTGTGTGCGCATGCGCAACGATGAAGTGATCGAGCTGTTCCCGCGCCTGCCGGTCGGGACGCTGGTGATGATCCTCGAGGGTCCGGCCGTGCCGGAGCTCAGTCGGCCGCCCGGCTGACAAGCCAAGTGCCCGGACGGGCACGTCCGTCATCTCCGGTACCCATCGGAAAAGCGCGTCTCCGCTCGGGCATATCGTCTCTTCGTCCTTCCTCCCCCCTGCCTTCTGCCAAGGCTGGCCCGTTGCCGATTGGCTCTTGTGCCGGGGAACTCCGTTGCATGGAACGGTTCTGAATACCTACGTTAGCATTCCGTGATCTTTCTTCATTCGCCTGCTAGAATGAGGGAATTATTCCCGACTACCATTGTCAGGTAAATAAGGAATTATTCTTGACAGGCGTTGTCAGGAATTAAGAATGGATGCCAGCCTGCGAACGGATGTCGAGCAGGACACATACTCAAGGTTATTCGGAGGCAACAAGCATGAAACTCTCAACCAAGGGCCGCTATGCAGTGACGGCCATGATGGATCTCGCGATTCACGACCGGATCGGGCCCGTGACGCTTGCCGACATCTCGCAGTGCCAGGGCATTTCGCTGTCCTACCTCGAGCAGCTGTTTGCCAAGCTGCGCAAGGCCGATCTGGTGGAAGGCGTGCGGGGCCCGGGTGGCGGTTATCGCCTGGCCAAGCGTGCGGACCAGATCAGCATTGCCAACATCATTACGGCGGTCGATGAAACAGTCGACGTGACGCGCTGCAAGGGCCACAAGGACTGCCAGGACGGCGATCGCTGCCTGACCCACGAGCTGTGGGACGACCTGAGCCAGCAGCTCTACGACTTCCTCGACGGGATTACCCTGGCGCAGTTTGCCAACCGTCCCGAGGTGCAGAAGGTCGCGCGGCGTCAGGACGAGCGGCGTGGTGCCCGGCACCACTTCATCTTCCGTAACGACGCGGCATAAGGCGTTATTCGGGGCGATTCGCTCACGCGGATCGTGGACAGAAAACGGGGCCGTCCGGGTCAGACAGACCGGGCGGCCCCGAGTCGTTTTGGGGCGCCGGAAACACGGGCGCGCACTACGCGTGGGCAGGGTCCGGTCGGGGCGCGGGTGGCTTCCCGCGCGGTACCGCATACAGCAGGCTGCGCAGGTGACGCAAATCCTCCCGGCGTTGTTCGGGCGTCAACGGGGCGAAACGCTGGCGGTTGTATGCCTCTGCGAAGGCCTTCAAGGATTCCCTCAGATCCGGGCGCGCCCGTGCGACGCGGCGGGACCAGGCATCCACAGGCTCGTGCGCCTGGCGCGCCAGGCGGCGGTCGTGGCGCGCGATGCGGCGCGATAGTTGTTGCAGTACGCGATCGGCGGGCGCGTGCCGCTGGCGTGGCCGGCGCAGCCCTACCCAGGTCAGGGCGATCAGTGCCAGGCTGCCGAACCCAGCCCCCAGCGCGATCAGGACCGAGCGCCAGTCCTGCGAATCCAGCCCGAGGCGAGCGAACAGCTCGCGCTGGCGTTCGGGGTCGAAGGCCAGCACCCAGCTTTCCCAGCGAAAGCGTACGAAGTCGCCCCAGTCGTCCATCCCGAAGCGCGCCCGCTGCAGCCAGGAGAGCCCCTCCCCGCGGCGAAGAAAGCCGGGTATCTCCTCGCCGGTGTCGCTGGCCAGCCCGGGCAGCCCCTGTTCGATGCGTTCGGGTGCGATGGCGGCGGTGGGGTCGACCCGGATCCAGCCTTCGCCATCCAGCCAGACCTCGTTCCAGGCGTGGGCATCGGCGTTGCGCAGGCGCAGGTATTCGCCACGGGCCTGCCATGCTCCGCCCTGGTAGCCGGTGACGACGCGGGTCGGGATATCGGCCGCGCGCATCAGCACTGCAAACGCGGAGGCATAGTGCTCGCAGTAACCGGCCTGGGTCTCGAACAGGAAGGTGTCGGTGGTGTCGTCTTCGAGTCGTGGGGGCTGGAGGGTGTAGCGGTATGGCTCGGCGCTGAACCGTTGCAGCGCCGCCTGGATGATGGCGCGATCGTCGTCTCCGTGGGTGGCGCGCCACAGGGCGACCTCGGCCCGCGACCGGGGGGCGGCGGAAGGCGGCAGGTGCAGTGCGCGGGTGCGCTCCTGTGGGTCCAGTGTGGGTTCGCCCGCTCCGGGTGGGGTGGTCAGGGCGGCCTCGGCGCTGTACTGGATGCGGCTGGTCACGGGGCGATCGCGCAGGACCTGGTAGTTCGCGCGCAGCTCGGCATCCTCGGGCAGGGCGCTTGGGTAATCCAGCATCGGCAGATAGCGCGCCCGCGTGGGCTCCAGGGTGGCGGTGTAGCGGATGACGTTGTCGGTGTCGGCGGCCGTGGGCTGGATCACCGAGCGATTTTCGTCCGCGGACCAGCGCCGGCCATCGAAGTCCGTCATGACCAGGGCGCGCCAGTATTGCGCCCGCAGGGGCGGCACTTGGCGGTCGAATTCGACCCGCAGCGCGGTCGATTCGTCCTGCAGAAGGTTGGCGATATCGCCGGGATTGAGCTCGCCGGACAACCCGGTGCGCGCGGTCTGCTCGCGTTGTGGGTCGCCCCACAGCGGACCCTCGACGCGCGGAAAGACGAAGAACAGGATCAGCATGAAGGGCAGGGCATGCAGCAGCATGGCGCCCGCCTGCCGCGCGAGGCGCGGGCGGGGGATCACGCGTCCGGCATGCACCTGGATCAGCGCGGCGGTGAGCAGCCAGGTGGCCAGGAGCGAATAAGCCGCGATCAGGATGGATTGGTCGAAGAAATAGGTGGTGACCACCACGAAGTAGCCGAGGAACAGTGCGATCACGATGTCGCGGCGGTTGCGGGTCTCCAGCAACTTGAAGGCGATCATCACCAGCAGCAGCGCGGTGCCGGCCTCCTGGCCGAATACGGTGCCAAACTGCGCGAAGGTCAGGCCACCGGCGATCACGGCCAGCACGCTCATCACGCCCAGCGAAGGGGCGGGGCGGCCCGTGCCCAGCAGCCACGCCCGCGCGGCGATCGCTAGCACAACCAGCGCGGTGATCCACGGTGGCTGATGCCAGACGTGTGGCAGGGCGGCGACCGGCAGGGCGACCAGGGCCAGCTCCAATCCGCGCAGATCCGTGTGGTCTGCAGGCCTGGCGGTCTTGTCTCTCATGGGCCCGGCTCCGGGTTCATTTCGACCGGGGTGCTGCGGAACCGCGCAAGGGCATGCAGGCAGTGATCGCGGTGAATGACCCCCTGGGCCGGCTCCAGGGTCTGGTCGGGCAGGCGCAGGCCGAAGACGCGGCCCTCCGCGTGGGCCGCGAGTACCTGATGGCACAGCATGGACAGGCGGGTCTCGGTATCGGAGGCGGGCATGGCCCCCCATTCCAGCCACAGGCGATCACCCTGGCCGCTGGCGAATTCACGGACATGCAGCTTGCCGCTGCGGGCGAAGGCCTTCCAGACGATGCGACCGGGTGGATCGCCTGTGCGGTAGGGGCGGATCTGGTCGGGCGCATCGCCCTCGCGCCGGTCGTGCGCCCCTGCGGCTTCTTCGCCATCGTCCCCGGCGGTGTGTCCCGGATCGATCGGCGCCGGGTAGACCACGATCTCCGGCGCCAGGGTCAGCCAGCTCCAGACCTCCAGGATGCCCAGCGGGTAGCGTGTGTCCAGCCGCTGGCGTGGCAGGCGGTAGACGCCGCGTGCGAGTCCGGGCAGCTCCAGCTGTGCGGTATGGGTCCCCTGTGCCGGGACCGGGAAGGGGGCGCTGGTGTGCGTCCCGATGCGCAGGACCAGGGCCTCGCGGGCCCGTCCAGCGGTCTCGCTCAGGCGTAGCGGGAGGGTCAGCGGTTGACCGGCAAATACCGCAGGGACGGGCAGGGTGGAGACCTGCAGACCCAGCAGGTTGCGATGGGTGTACCACATGGCGTTATGGCCGATGCCCACCAGCAGGAAGGTCAGCAGGAACGCCATGTTGTTGGAGTAGTTGATCGATCCCAGGAGCATCACCAGGATGATGCCGAACAGGGTGTACCCGGCACGCGTGGGCAGGATGTAGATGCGGTCGCGCCCGAGGTGCGCCTGGTCGCCATCGTGTGCGTGGCGCCGGGTGATCCAGCGGATGGCATCGTCGCGCAGGCGGGCCATGCGGCCGCGCGAGCGAGCGGGGCCGGTCATGGAGTCGGGACGCATTCCATCAGGCGCGCGACCGTGCGTTCGGGGGCCTCCGGCTCGCGTGCGCGCACCCGATGCCCGGCAACGGCTGGCAATACGTGGGCGATATCGTCGGGTGTCGTGTAGTCACGGCCCTCCAGGAAGGCGTGGGCCCGGGCCGCACGCAGTAGCCCCAGCCCGGCACGCGGTGACAGGCCGTGGGCGAAGCGCGCTCGGTCGCGGCTGGCACTGATCAGGCCCTGGAGATAGTCGAGGACCTCAGCCCCGGCATGGACCTCGGCCACCCGGTCCTGCCACTCCCGCAACTGGTGCGGGGCCACCAGGCGGGGCGGGGTGGGGTGGCTTTCCGCCACCGGTGCGGCCGCGGGGGCGGGACCGCTGCGTTCCAGCAGGGCCCGTTCGGCACCGGCGTCCGGGTAGCCAAGCTGGATGCGCATCAGGAACCGGTCGAGCTGGGATTCCGGCAGCGGGTGAGTGCCGACCTGCTCCTCCGGATTCTGGGTGGCAATGACGAAAAACGGCACCGGCAATTCGCGGGTGGCACCCTCCACGCTGGCCTGGCGCTCTTCCATTGCTTCCAGCAGGGCACTCTGCGTTTTCGGGGGCGCGCGGTTGATCTCGTCGGCGAGCAGGACCTGGGTGAAGATCGGCCCGGGATGGAAGCGGAACTGGCCGCTGGCCTGCTCGAAGATGGAGACGCCGAGGACATCGCCGGGCAGCAGGTCACTGGTGAACTGCACGCGCTGGTACTCGAGGTTCATCGCCCGGGCCAGGGCGTGGGCCAGGGTGGTCTTGCCCACCCCGGGCACGTCCTCGATCAGCAGGTGACCATTGGCCAGCAGGCAGGCCAGCGCCAGGCGGACCGGCTCGGGTTTGCCAAGGAGGACCTCGTTCAGTGCGTGTTCTACCTGTTGCAGGGCGTCCTTGGCCGATGACATTCGAGCCTCGTTGTTGGTTGCGGCGGATGGATTGGCAGTCTGCCTTGAAGAGTTCTTCACCGGCGAATGGTTCCAGGTGCCAGGATGCGGCTACCATGAAGGCTCGTTTTCCGCGAGTCACGCGATGGATTCCACGGCCGCCAGTGCGGAACCCCCGTTCGAATATGATGCCACAGTCGATCCCGCGCCCCGGCTGCGCCTGTCGGGGCGGCTGGATGTGCATGCCGTAGAGCAACACTGGGGCTCGCTGCGGCGCCGTGCCCGCGATCTGGGGCAGCAGGCGGCGGGTGCGGTGCTGGTGGACCTGCGGGGCGTCGAGTACTGCGACGGGGCGGGGGCGGCGTTGCTGCATGCGCTGGAGCAAGACTTCGCGCGTGCAGATGCGGAGGTCCGGTTCGAGGGTATGGGTCGGATGGTCGAGGAGCAGCTTGCCCCGTACCGCGAGCTGGATGCGGTCGAGCCGGCTCGCGCTGCGGATGGGCGTGGCTGGTGGCAGGGCTGGATGGACGGCGTGGACCGGGTGGGGCGTGCGGCACACTCCCAGTTCAGCTTTGTCGGCGAGTTGACCCGAGCCGTGGGCAGTGCCCTGCGCCACCCGCGCCAGGTGCGGTGGGGCGATACCCTGCGGGTGGCGGAGGCGGCGGGCTTCCAGGCCTTGCCGATCGTTTCGCTGATTGCCTTCCTGCTGGGCGTGATCCTGGCCTTTCAGTCGGCGATCGCGATGCGCCAGTTCGGGGGCGAGATCTTCGTGGCCAACCTGGTGGCGGTCTCGCTATTCCGCGAACTGGGGCCGTTGATGATGGCGATCCTGCTGGCGGGGCGTTCGGGCGCGGCATTCGCGGCCGAGATCGGCACGATGAAGGTGAACGAAGAGGTCAACGCCCTGAAGACAATGGGGCTGGATCCGGTGCGTTTTCTTGTGTTGCCGAAGGTGCTCGCGGGGTTGCTGGTTGCGCCGTTGCTGGCCCTGTACGCGAACATGATCGGGCTGATCGGCGCTGCGGTGGTGATGCAGGGCTTCGGCATTCCCTGGGTGGCGTTCTTCAATCAGGTGACGTCCGCGCTGTCACTTTCGGACCTGTTTTCCGGGCTGGTCAAGGCGGTGGTGTTCGGCCTGGTGGTCGCCGGGGTAGGCTGTCTGCGCGGATTGCAGACCGGCAGCGGGGCTGCCTCGGTCGGGCTTTCCACCACCAGCGCGGTAGTGACATCCATCATTCTCATTGTGGTGCTGGACGGCGTGTTCGCCGTGCTGTTCTACCATCTGGGGGTCTGAGGCATGACCGACGCGGGCATGACCGTCCCGGATGGCACGCAAGGCGAAGTGGTTATCCGTGTTCGCGGGCTGACCATGGGTTTCGATGACCTTGTGCTGATGCGCGATCTGAACTTCGATGTTCGCCGGGGCGAGATCTTCGTCATCCTGGGAGGCTCCGGTAGTGGCAAGAGCACGCTTCTCAAGCACATGATCGGGCTTAACCGGCCGCAGGCCGGGCATATCTGGGTAGCCGGGTCGGATATCGCCGAAGCGGAGGGCGCGCAGCGCGAGGCGATTCTGCGGCGGGTCGGCGTTATGTACCAGATGGGCGCATTATTCGGGTCGATGACCCTGCTGGAAAACGTGCGTCTGCCACTGGAGGTGCATACGAAATTGCCGCGCCAGGCGATGGACGCCATCGCGCGCGCCCGTCTGCAGCTGGTGGGGTTGGGTTCGTTTGCCGAGTTCATGCCCTCGGAGATCAGCGGTGGCATGCAGAAACGCGCGGCCATCGCGCGCGCCATGGTGCTGGACCCGGAGGTCCTGTTCCTGGACGAGCCCTCGGCCGGGCTGGATCCGATTACCTCGGCGGACCTGGATCGGCTGATCCAGCGCCTGGCGCGGACCCTGGGCATGACCATGGTGATTGTCAGCCACGAACTGGCCAGCATTTTTGCGATTGCCGACCGGGTGATTATGCTCGACAAGGAAAGCCAGGGGATTGCAGCCGAGGGCGACCCGGCGACCCTGCGTGACACATCGAATCATCCGTGGGTGCAGCGGTTCCTGCGGCGGACGGATTCCGACGAAGAGAGGCCCGCATGAGTGCCCGACATCATTTCCGGCTGGGGTTGTTCATCCTCGGCGGGCTGGCGGCCCTGGTGGCGGCATTGCTGATCCTGACGGCGGGTAACCTGCTGCGTCCGTCCATCCAGATCGAGACATACATGGATTCTTCGGTGCAGGGCCTGGAGGTGGGCGCGCCGGTGAAGTTTCGCGGCGTGAACATCGGGGAGGTCACTGATTTGACGTTTACCTCGGTGGTGTATGAATCCGACGTGCGCCCGCGTGATCGCCGGCGCTACGTGATGGTGCGGGCGCGGCTGTATCCGGACCGTTTCGCCGCCAGTGCACAGGAAGGCGAATTCGAGACCCGTATTCTCGAGAATCTGGTCGACGCCGGGCTGCGCGTGCGCATGGCGGCACAGGGAATCACCGGCATGAGCTACCTGGAGACGGATTTCTCCGAGCCGGGAACCCATCCGCCACTAGCCCATGACTGGGAGCCACACTCGATCTATGTACCGTCTGCGCCCAGCACCGCAATGCAGTTCCTCGAATACGCGGAGAACTTGCTCAAGCGCATCGACGAGCTGGATATCGAGGGCGTCGTGGACAACCTGACCAACCTCTTGGTGACCGTGGATACCACGCTTAACGAACTGGATACCGGGCGCCTGGCGGAGCAGGCGGATGAAATGATCGAAGAGTTGAAGACCACGACCCGCACGGCGAACCGGGTGATGGAGTCGGTGGAGCGTCTGGTCGAACACCCGGATACCCAGGCCCTGCCCAGCGAGACCCGCGCCGCGCTGCGTGAGCTGCGCGAGACCGCCGAGGCCGCCGATGTCGGACGTCTGGTGGACCGGATGGATTCGATGGTGGAGCGCCTGAATCGGGGAATGGACGTGAGCGAGGGCAAGTTGCTGGAAACCCTCGACGAACTGCAGGCCGCGATGGGTGGATTGCGTAGTCTGTCGGACGATGTTCGCCGTAATCCGGGCGGTGCACTGTTTGGTGCGCCGCCGCCGCGCAGCACGATGGACGAGGAGTAACTGATGATCCGATGGACCTTACCCGCCGTACTGCTGACGGCCTGGCTTCTCGGCGGTTGCACGTTGATTCCCGAGCGCGATGCGGTGGACCGGTCATGGTTCCTGCTGGAGTTGCCGGCCGAACCGGCCCCTCTGCAGGCCGAAACGGATCGTCCCCTGGCGGTCGAACTGGGCTCGGTGCGCGTGGCGCCGGCCTACTCCGGCAAGGGGTTGGTCTACCGCCTGGGCGACCATCGTTACGAATCCGACTACTACAACGAATGGTTTCTGACCCCGGGCGAACAGATCGAGCAGCTGTTGCGCGAGCGCTGGACGCGGGAGGGTGCGGCCGTCGAACTGGTCGGCAGCGCGGCCGACGTCCGGGGCGAGGGGCGACCCGCAGTGGAGCTTCACCTGCTGGTGACGGCCCTCTATGGCGATCTCGACGCCGCGAACCTGGACGCGCTTCCGGCGGCGGATGCCGAACAACCTGTGCGGGGAATGGGCCGCGTGGGCCTGCGTACCCAGTTGCGCACGGCGGAGCGTTCCCGCCTGGTCCACATGGAGGCACAGCACACCATCGACCGGCGCTCGGCGGCGCGCCTGGTCTCCGCGTTGTCGCAGGCGACCGCTGATGTCCTCGCGGAGCTGGAGCACGAACTGCTGCGCGAAGCCGAAGGGGGGGGCCGCGAATGAGCGACGTTTTCGACTTTTCCGCGCCGTTGCCGGAGGGAGGCGAGCAGCCGTTGGCGGACTGGCGGGGTGATGTCCTGCTCATCGTGAACGTCGCGAGCGAGTGCGGTTTTACCCCCCAGTACGAGGGCCTGCAGGCCCTGCACGATCGCTACGCCGAACAGGGGTTCCGGGTGCTGGGATTTCCCTGCAACCAGTTTGGCGGGCAGGAGCCGGGTGATGCGGACCAGATTCGGGCCTGCGGGGTGAGATTCGGGGCCTCGTTCCCGGTATTCGCCAGGATCGAAGTGAACGGGGACGGTGCGCATCCGCTCTACCGGCACCTCAAGGCACAGGCGCCGGGTGCCCTGGGCACGCAGGGCATCAAGTGGAACTTCACCAAGTTCCTGGTCGGCCGCGACGGCCGCGTGATTGACCGGTTCGCCCCGCAGAAAAAGCCGGCCGACCTGGCGCACGCGATCGAGTTGGCGCTGGCCAAGCCCGGACCGCAGGCCGATGGCGGACGCTAGTCCGGCGCCCGCCGGGGCTGATGGACCTCGGCCGGAGCAACCGGAGGCCCACGACTTCTGGATGGCCCGGGCCCTGGAAGAGGCCGGACGTGCCGCCGAATTGGGCGAGGTCCCGGTCGGGGCGGTCCTGGTGGCCGCCGATGGAACCTGTTTGGCGTCCTGTCACAACGCCCCGATCGCGCAGCACGACCCGACCTCCCACGCCGAGGTCCGGGTGTTGCGTGCGGCCGGCGAAAGACTGCGGAACTACCGGCTTCCGGGTACCACGCTCTATGTGACTCTGGAGCCATGCAGTATGTGTGCCGGAGCCATGATTCACGCAAGGGTGGCGCGGCTGGTTTTCGGCGCAGTCGACCCCCGCACAGGCGCTGTTGGCGGTGCCCTGGACCTGATTCACCATCCCTCTCATAACCATCATATCGAGGTATTGCGCGGTGTTCGGGGAGACGAGGCGGGCGATCAGCTGCGTCGTTTCTTCCGCGCCCGCCGGCGCGTTAATTCGACGTTAGTCGATGGGTAGTGACCGCCTTGTGCTGGCAGGGTCGCCCGAGGCAAAGTTGTGACGCAATCGACATAACGGGGGGGGTTGATGGATCGGGCACCCGCCCCCGCTTTGAAGCTGCCTTCTGAGGGATACCTATCAACCGCCACGATGCCGATGAACCGGACGATACCGCGAGGTCGAAACCGGACGAACAAGAGGCCGCAGCAGGGCCTGTGGGCGATGCGACGGCCGCCACGGAATCTCTCCCGGTTTTGGATGCAAGCGATCGTCCCGATCCCCTTCTGGGCGGGCTGATCCTCATAGCGCGTACCCATGGCCTGAACCTGACGGCGGATTCGGCCCGTGCCGGCCTTCCCCTGGAAGACGGGCGTCTCAGCCCGGGCCTGGTGGATCGTGCCGCCCGGCGCGCGGGGATGACCACGCGCACGGTGACCCGCGAGCCGCGGGCGCTGAAAGAGGAGCTCCTGCCGGCCCTGCTGCTGCTCGACAACCACGAGGCCTGGGTCCTGGTGGGCTGGAACGAGGACAAGAGCGTGGCCCGCGTCGTCGACCCGGAGGTGGGTGACGCGGTGATCGAAGTCCCGCTCGATCGTCTGAAGGCACGCTATCTGGGCCGCGCGATCTACGTTCGCCCCGAGTTCCGCCTGGACGCGCGGGCACCACGCGTGTCGAAGGAAGACAAGGGACACTGGTTCTGGCGGGTCATTCGCGAGAATCGGCCGTTGTACCGCGACGTGCTCGTGGCGGCGGTCATGATCAACCTCTTTGCCCTGGCGATGCCGCTGTTCGTGCTGAACGTGTACGACCGCGTCGTCCCCAACCACGCGACGGAAACACTCTTCATGTTCGCCGCGGGCGTGGTGATCGTGCTGATCGCCGATCTGGTCTTGCGCACCATGCGCAGTCATTTTGTCGACAAGGCCGCGATGCGGGCGGACGTAAAGCTGTCCTCGCACATCATGGAGCGGGTGCTGGGGCTGCGCATGGAGCATCGGCCGGCCTCGGTGGGCTCGTTCGCGTCCAATATTGGCGCGTTCGAGTCGGTGCGCAGCTTCATCTCTTCGGCGACGATTATCGCCTTTGTCGATCTTCCGTTTGCGCTGTTGTTCATTGCGATCATCGCGCTGATCGCCTGGCCGCTGGCGGTACCGGTGGTCATTGGTGCGTTGGTGTTATTGCTGTATGCGACGGCGATCCACCGCAAGCTGCATGCGCTGGCGGAGGAGAGCTACCGCGTCGCAGCGCAGCGCAACTCCACGCTGGTGGAAAGCCTTGCCGGTGCGGAGACCCTGAAGGCGCTGAGCGCCGAGGGGCGAGTCCAGGCGACCTGGGAGCGTTCGACGGCGCATCTGGCCCGCACCAGTGCGCAGAATCGCCTGCTCACGGCGAGCGTTACCCATACAGCGCTATGGGCGCAGCACACGGTCGGGGTGGCCATTATTGTCCTTGGCGTGTTCCTGCTGATGGAGGGCGATCTGTCGATGGGCGGCCTGATTGCCGCCTACCTGATTTCCTCCCGGGCGATGGCGCCGATCAGCCAGACCGCGGGGCTGTTGATGCAATATCACCAGGCTTCCACCGCGCTGGGCTCCCTTAACGAGATCATGACGCTGCCGGTGGAGCGGCCACCGGAATCGAATTTCCTCAGCCGCGATCGCTTCGAGGGGGCGATCGAGTTCCGCAATGTGGACTTTGCCTACCCCGAGCAGCCCAACCCGGCATTGCGCAACGTCTCGTTGCGCATCCAGCCGGGGGAGCATGTGGCGATCCTGGGGCGGGTCGGTTCCGGCAAGAGCACACTGGCCAAGCTGATCATGGGCCTGTACCAGCCAACCGGCGGCGCGGTGATGGTCGACGGCATCGACGTGCGTCAGCTCGACCCGGCGGAGCTGCGGCGTTCCTTGGGGTATGTGGGTCAGGAGGTGACGCTGTTCTACGGCAGCCTCCGGGAAAACCTGGTCGCCAGTGATCCGCTGGCTTCGGATGAGGCGATTCGCAAGGCGATCGGTATATCCGGTATCGAGGACCTGATCAACACCCATCCGCAGGGCATCGACATGCAGGTCGGGGAGCGTGGCGGGCGCCTGTCGGGAGGCCAGAAACAGAGTGTCGGGGTGGCCCGCGCGGTGCTCCACGAGCCGAACATGCTCCTGCTGGACGAACCCACCAGCTCCATGGACAACTCGACCGAGCAGGCGATGAAGCGTCGTCTGGCCGAATTCATGGAGGGCCGCACGGCGGTGATCGTGACCCATCGCACCTCGCTGCTGGAGCTGGTGGACCGCATCATTGTGCTGGATCAGGGCCGCGTGGTGGCGGACGGGCCGAAGGACCAGGTCGTCCAGGCCCTGCGGGAAGGCCGCGTCGGGAAGGCACAGGCGTGAGCAAGCGAAAGGAAGGACAGGGGTTCGAAGACCTCGGGCGCGGGATGGATCGCGCCGGCAAGGTCGGCGCGCCCATGGTGGACCGGATCTTTCGGCCCTGGCTGACCAAGGAGGGCGCGGACCACCGGAACTGGGCTTCGGATGCCGACTGGACCCAGATTCAGGAAAAGCCGTTGCGTGCCCGTGCGCTGCTGTACGGGATTCTGGTGACGCTCGCCTTGCTCGTGTACTGGGCCTCGGTGGCGGAGATCGACGAGGTCGCGCGTGGCGATGGGCGCGTGATCCCCTCGCAGAACCTTCAGGTGCTGCAATCAATGGATGGGGGCGTCGTCTCGGACATCCTCGTGCGCGAGGGCGATGTCGTTGAACGCGGCGATGTCATGGTTCGTATTGATCCCACACGCTTTCTTTCCGATCTGGGCGAGGCCCGCGCCAGCGAGTTTTCGCTGCGGGCCCGGCAGGCGCGCCTGATCGCGTTGCTTTCGGATACGCCCTTCCTGGTGACGCCGGAGTTGCAACAGGGCCCGCCCGCCATCGTCGAGCAGGAACAGCAACTGTATGAAGAAAGCCTGGCGGAACTGAACTCGCGCATCCGGATTGCCGAGGAACAGATGCGCCAGCGCCAGGAGGAGTTGAACGAGGTACGGGCGCGCCGCACCCAGGCTGTGCGGGCACTGGAACTGGCCAGCCGGGAACTGGACGTTACCGAGCCGCTGGTTCAAAGCGGGGCGGTTTCAGAGGTGGAAGTGCTCCGCCTGCAGCGGGAGGTGTCCAACGCGCGTGGGGATCGCGACCAGGCCACGGCGCAGATCGCCCGCCTGAATGCCGCCATCGAGGAGGCGGAAGAGAAGATCCGCGAGGTGCGGCTCAATTTCCGCAACCAGTGGCGCGCCGAGCTGGCCGACACGCTTGGACGCCTGCAGGAGCTGGCCGAGGGGACCGAAGGGCTCGAGGACCGTGTGCGCCTGTCCGAGGTGCGCTCCCCGATGACCGGGATTGTGCAGAGGATGTTCGTGACCACTCGGGGCGGCGTGATCTCGCCCGGGCGCGAGGTGGCGGAGGTGGTCCCGCTGGAGGACGAACTCCTGATCGAGGCCCGAGTATCGCCACAGGATATCGCCTATCTACGGCCGGGCCTGCAGGCGCGGGTGAAGTTCACGGCGTATGACTTCGCGATCTATGGCGGGCTGGAGGCGACCGTCGAACACATCAGCCCGGACACGATCACGGACGACGATGGCAACACCTTCTACAAGGTCCGCGTGCGGACCGAAGAGACCGGCTTCGACGAGGAGCACCAGATCATGACCGGGATGGTGGCCCAGGTGGACATCATCACCGGGCGACGAACCATCCTGCAGTACCTGCTGAAGCCGATCCTCCGCGCGGGCGATCTGGCCTTTACGGAGCGCTGAGAGACATGCAGATCTTCCTGATCGATCAAGATTCGCGGCCGTCGCCGCGCTGGGAGGCGGCGTTTCCGGACGCCCAGGTGCTCCGGCCGCCGTTTCCCGCGGCGCTGCCCGAGGGCGCCGAGGCGTGCTGGGTGGGAACGGATCTGGCCGACTGGGACCAGCACGTCAGGCAGCGCACGCGGGTGCACCGGGTGATCGTGCACTCCCGCCACCCGAACGACGAGGAAGGTATCCGTGCATTCGACGCAGGCGCGCACGGCTACTGCCACACACTGGCGAATGTTGCCCAGCTGCGAACGATTGCAACCACAGTCACCGGGGGCGGTCTGTGGGTGGGCCCCGATTTGATGACCCGCATGATCCGTACGGTGCGCAGCGCGCAGCCGCGTGATCCGGAAACACCGCCCGAGGGCTTCGAGGAGCTGACCCCGCGCGAACGCCAGGTCGCCCTGGCCGTGACCACGGGCGCGCACAACAAGGAAATCGCACGCCAGCTCGGCATGACCGAGCGCACGGTCAAGATGCACCTCGGTTCGATCTTCAAGAAGCTCGACGTCGACGATCGCGTTCAGCTCGTCCTGCACCTTACGCGTCTGCGCGAGTCCTGGCCCACGGCCTGATCCGGTCCAGGCGATCCTTCTGGTCGTCGTCCGGGGGTGATGGGGTTCGCGACCCACATGACCATCCTGCGGGCCGCGCCGCCTGACGGGGGGCTCGCGTTCGGGGCTCGACTCGCTCGGTTCGTGGATGTGGCGAATCATCTCGCCCGAAATCGAGACCCACATCGCTACGAGTGCATCTGGTTTTCCCGGTCGAGGCCTACGGCCGTTCCTCCTGCCCCCCCTGTACTTCAGTACAGCTGTCGCGCCGGTGGCCGCTCTTCTAGGATCGTACCCATCAAGAATTGTGAACCAGTACCGTCTCCGAGGGGATCGTCATGTCCGAAGTTGTCGTAGCTAGCGTTGAATCCATTGTCGGCACCGTCATTGCGCGGGACGAGGATGGCAATACCCGCGTCCTGCAGCCGGGCGACCCAATCTTCCATGGCGAAGAAGTGATCGCTGAAGACGGCGCCTTCATTGAAATGGCCTTCGAGGACGGGTCCACCATGACGCTGGCCGGCAACGAATCGGCCACCATCACCCCGGACCTTGCCGAATCCGCCGAACCCGAACCCCAGGACGCCGAGGTGGCCGACGCCACCGTTGAGGAGATCATTGCGGCTCTGGATCGGGGAGAAGACATCACCGATCTGATCGAGGCCCCGGCCGCCGGTCTGGACGGCGGGGTCGCCGGTGAAGGCGGTAGCTTCGTTCGTATCGCTCGCGGTTCCGAGGAAGTGGGCGAGGTCACCTACGCCTATGACGCCAACGCGCTCCGTGGCGCGGGTGAGGGCCCCGATGGCGGGACCACACTGGCCGCTGCAGATACTGCGGCGGTGGAGGAGCCGACTGCGGATGATCCAGAGCAGGATGAACCGGTAGAGGACGAGCCGGTAGAGGACGAGCCGGAAGGAGAGGAGCCGGAAGTGGACGAGCCGACGGTGGATGTGACCTTCGAGCTGGGCTCGGAGGGCAACGAGGTCTCGGCGGAGATCCAGGGCACCTCGAGCAATGCCACCTCGATCGAGGTGGTGGTCAGCGGCGAAGGTGTGAGCGAGACGTTCACGGTGACGCCGGATGGTGACGGCAACTGGTCGGTGCCGACTGCGGATCTGGACTTCCAGGACGGCGAGACCTACACGGTGACGGCGACCGCGTCGGACGACAACGACAACACGGCGGAGGCGACGGCCACGGGTGCGTTCGATCTGCCGAGCGTTGACCAGCTCGAGGTGGATCTGAGCACCTTCGGCCTTCAGACCTTCGATTCGGGCACCATCGGCGAAGGATCGAGCAAGGCCGAAGCGAATCTTTCGGAATACGTCACGGCTTCTGGATCGGTGGGCTCTGAATCGTTGACCCCCTCATTGAGCTACGCGCTGAAGGCCGAAGAAGGCGATTCCGGCCTTACAAGTGGCGGTGAGTCGGTTTATCTGTCCGTCCAGGACGGTGTCGTGACCGGTCAACTCTCGGACGAAACGGTCGTATTCGAGATCCGAATCGACGGTGGCACTCTGGAGATGGAGCAGTTCCTGCCGATTGACCATCCGGATACGGATAATCCGGACGATATCGTCTCGTTGTCCGGTCTGATCGACCTTGCAGTGACCGCGACGGTGGAAGATGGATCGGGGAATACCGCGACCGCATCCACGACCGAGGCACTCGGCCAACTGCTTGAGATTGTCGATGATGGTCCGAGTGACTTCGCCCCGGATCAGGCTGCCCTTGAAGATGGGCATACGGGCTCTCTGAATTTCGCCGAAAACGCCGGAGGAGATAGCGTCGGCGATGTTGTGTTTTCCTTTGACGACGGTGAGCTGGCCAAGGATCGGGACGGAAACCAGTTGTATGTCGGTGGTGAAGCATTGTCGCTTTACAAGGGTGACGATCCGACCTCTATGGAAGCGCGTACAGAGGAAGGGACTGTCGGATTCCGTATCGACCTCGATGCCGAGAATGACCAGTACACCATTCGTGATGTGAATGACGTCTATACGTTGAACCTCTTTGAGGTGGACCTGGTTGGCTTTGACGGCGGAAACGATCCGCTGTACTCGTTGAGTTCGACCACCGAGGGCGCCTCTGAAGGCGTTCTGATTTCGACGGTGGACGGGTCGAATCTGAACACTAGCGGGGCTCGGGGTCTTGGGATTAATGGTGGACAAAGTTTTGAAGCGGGCGAAATGGCTCGATTCAACTTTGTCGACGGTCTCGAGCAGACGGGTGACTCGGCTGATTGGGACCGTAACCTGTCTGTGACTGAATTTACCCAGACTATTAGTACCAGCCAAGGGAATAATGGTACGCACGATCTCGAGATTCGTGCCTTCTCCAATGTGAGCAACCTTTCTGACAGCGGGGAAGGTGGCCTGATCGGCCATGGTGACCGTGTGGCTCTTGAGCCCTCCGATGTCGAGATCAGGGATGCAAATGGTGACCCGGTCAACTTCACGACAGCCGGCTCCGGCGTTGATGTGACTTCCGATGGATATTCGCTCTTCATCACCGGACTGGAAGATGGATGGACGTACTCGATCAACTCGAGTGAATCGTTCCAGGCGCTCGAGATCGAGGCTACGCAAGGGACGGACAATTTCAATCTCAACGGATTTGAGTTCAGCAGTATCGAGCAGGCGACTGGCAGCGGGATTCACTTGCCGATCGAAGGTGTTGACGGGGATGGTGATGGTATCGAGAGCGCCCTGACCGCCTGGTTTATGTCCACAGACGGTAGCGGCGAGATCGTGGTCGCGGATTCCGAGGGAGAGACGATTGCCGCATCCGACTCGGAGGATAGCGAGCTGGTAGGCACTGACGGCAATGACATCCTCATCGGCGGATTTGGAGATGACCTGCTGGACGGTGGCGCCGGAGATGACATGCTCATCGGGGGTGGCGGAAACAACACGCTTACTGGCGGTGATGGCAACGATACGTTTATCTGGGTCGATGGATATCAGGGGGATGCAGGTTCACCGACAGAAGACGTGGTAACGGACTTCGGCAATGGTGAGAACGTGCTCGACCTGAGGGACCTTCTGCAGGATGAGGATGGGAGCGAAACCAATATTGCCGATTACGTGATCGCTCAGGAAGATGCGGAAAACACCGATAACACCGTGTTGTACATCAACTCGCAAGGTGAGCTCGATGGCAGCACTGATAATGCGGATCAGATCATCGTGCTGGAAGGTGTACAGCACAGTGATGACTTGATCAGCAACATGCTCGAGCAAGGGCAGCTGAAAATCGACCAGTAAGCGGTCGTGTTGGGAGCCCCGCCGGTCTGGATCGGCGGGGCTTTTTCGTGTCTGGGGGTGTAGTCTGGGAAGCGGAGTCGGAAACGGCCGGAGGGGCCGCGCATGTATGTGAGACGGGATACGGAAGGCAGGATCGACCAGGTGAGCCGCGAGGCGAATGCCGACTGCACAGAGTTCGTGGCAGCGGATGCGCCGGAGATGTTGGCGTTTCTCGGCGGGTGTGGTGGGGAGGCAGCGCCGGCGGCGTTGCAGGCCTCCGACCTGGAGCTGATTCGTGTGCTGGAGGACTTGGTCGAGGTACTCACGGACAAGGGCGTGATCCGGTTTACGGATCTGCCAGAGGCCGCACAGAAGAAGCTGTTGGGGCGCAAGGATCTTCGCGCCTCGGCGCAACGTCTGAACCTGGTGGAAGACGATGAGGGGCTGCTTTAGGCCCGTCGGCAAGTAAACGAGGCGCGATCGGGGCGAGTGAGTCTGTGGTCGCACAATCGGGTGATACGCAAGAGCTGGATTGAGACGGGACGTGAGAGCGTCCGTATGGGCCGGTCTGTGGGGCCGGCGTAGGAGGGGGGATTAATGGCTGTGAATGCTGTGGTGGCTACCGTACAAGCGTTGATCGGGACGGTGATAGCCCGGGACGCCGAGGGCAACTCGAGAGTGCTTGGTGTGGGCGATCCGGTGTATGCGGGCGAGGAAGTGATCCCGCTGCGCGGCGCGTCGGTGGAACTGGAAGGGATGGACGGTGTCGCCGTTTCGCTTGGCGAGGGCCAGCAGGTCCTGATGGGCGAAGCCCTGGCGGAGAGCGGGCGGGCCGATAACCCGGAGATCCCGACGGCGGAAGAAGTGATTGCCGCCCTCGACCGCGGTGAGTCGCTGGACGCGCTGATTGCACCTCCCGCAGCGGGCCTGGAGGGCGGTGAGAGCGAAGGGGGCGGGTTTGTCCGCGTCGCGCGCATTAGCGAGCCTGTGGAGCCGATTAACTATACGTTCCCGGTGAACGCCTTCGGTCGTCCGGATGCCTTGGGCGAGACCGTAGCGGTTCCCGGGGGCGACGCGGTCGAGACGGGCATTCCATCCGGTACGCCACCGACCGATCCATCGGTAGATCCTCCTCCGGTCGAACCTCCGCCCGTAGATCCGCCGCCCGTGGATCCGCCCCCTGTCGCGAACCCGACCCTTGCGGTATCGGTGTCGGTGACAGCGGGATACGGCTACGAAGATGCGAATGACGCCGCCGCAGGTGACGTGGTTTTCGATGTGTCTCACGTCTTGGATCTGGACGGGTTGGACCCGTCACTGGCCGGGGCGATCGCCTACAGCATCGTGGGTGGGGATGCAGCCTACCTGGCGCTTTCCCAGGACGGCTCGGGCAACTGGGTGGTGGTCCTGACCGAGGCCGGGGCCGCAGCGATTCGCGCCGGCCTGGTGGATGGCAATCAGCTGAATGTAACGATCGAGGGCACGGTGGTCCTGTCCGGGATGGACGATCTCGTGGATACCGGTAGTGGCGTGGCTCCCGTGCCCGAGCCGAGTGGCGAAGAGCCGCCGGACCCGGTTCCGGATCTGCTGGCTTCTGCCCACACGGTGGGCGGCAGTGACGTTCAGGGCACGATGGCGAATGCGAACAACCTGAAGGAGACCGGCTCGCAGAGTGCAGCCGTCTCGCATCAGGATGGATTTTTCGCGATCGACCATCAGGGGGCTTCGGATGACCCCCACGCGATCGAGTTTGGCGAGGCCCTGCTCTTTACGCTGGTCAGCCCGGCCGATACGGCCGTGTTCCAGGTCCAGGGCGCCATCAATGGCGCGTCCTATCACTTGTACGACGCCGATGGTGTCCGGATCGGTGATGCCCGTGATCTGGCAAGCGATGTGAACGAGAATGGCTTCCTGGAGCTCGGTGGCGAGACGTTCTCCTTCATTGCATTCCAGGGCGGGAGTACGGGTCCTGGAGCCAGTGGGGACGAAAGCGCGTTTGCGGTGAAGCCAGTCGACCTTTCGGTGCAGGTGGGTCAGGGCGAGGATGCGGAGTTCTATCCCGCGGGTGGCGAAGAGGCGCTTGCCTTCGGCGCGAATTTCCTGACGGTCGATTCGGATCAGGACATCTTTGTCGTGTCGCAGGGTGGTGAAGGGAGCATGGAGGATCCGGCGCGCTTCGTGATCCAGGGCTTCAGCCTGGAGAGCAACGATCCCGGTGCCCAGATCACGCTCGGCGAGCTCCTGTCCAGCGCGAGCCAGGAGACGATCGACCAGTACCTGATGGCGGAAGCGCAGGGCGAGGATACCGTGCTGCACATCAGCTCGGGCGGCATGCTGGGGAGTGACACGGGCGGTGCCGATTACGCCATCACGCTGGAAGGGATCAGCATGAATGGCTTCGACTCGTCGTATGATTTTATCCAGACCCTGATCGAAAACGGGCATCTCTCCATCGATCAGTAGCGGTCCCTGCCATCGGGATCAAGGGCCCGGCGCCGCCATGCGGCCCGGGCCTTTTTCTGTGCCGGAAGGGAATCCCTGAGAAAGGCGGGTTCGTGCGGGGCGAGTACCGGGCCGTCGCTGGCCCGGTCAGGGCAGGCAGCTGGCTCCGTGCACGAGTGAAGGTGCGGAAGCCAGCGATCCGGCGCGATTGAATCGGCGTCTCCCTAACGCGTCGGTTCCCGGACGGCGCTCCCCGTGACCGCATCGATGCCGGCGTCCATCAGCAGTTCGATGTCGTCGCTGATGTCACAGCCTTCGGCGATGACAAGGATCCCGATGGAGTGGGCCAGGGTGCAAAGCCCGCGAATGAGGGCCTGGGTCTCGCTGGAGCGATGCACGCTGTGGGTCAGGGAAGCCTGCAGCTTGACGTAATGGAGGCCAAAGGTGGTCAGGTCGTGCGCCTGAAAGGCTTCCGGTCCAGCGTGTTCGAGCCCCACGGTGAACCCCGTCAGGCGGGCGATTCGACAGAGATCGCGCAGTTCCGCTGGATGTGCCAGTGCGCCGCGAGCGGGGAACTCGACCCACAGGCGTCCCGCCGCCTGGGGGTCTTGCTGTAGCCGGGATTCGAGGGTCTGACGGAAGTGGGTGTCACGCAGGCTGTCCACCGAGAGGTTGATGGCCAGGCGTTCGCCGGCGGTCTGCAGCCGGGACAAGGCGGCTTCCAGGACGGCGTCGTCGAGCCGTCGGATCAGATCGAGGCGCACCGCCCAGGGCATGAAATAGCCCGCCGGCCGCAGTTCGCCGTCGAGTAACAGGCGCATCGGGGCTTCGTGATGCATTAACTGATGGTCGGCATCGATCACTGGAAACTGGCCCAGCTCCACCCCGTGTTGGTCAAGCGCGTCGGTGATGGCCGTCCGCCATTGATGCTGGTCCGAATAGGGCAGGGCGGCGTGGGGCTCGTGGGCGACTGCATCGCCGGGCTCGAGTTCCGCCCGTGCCAGCGCGAGATCCGCTCGCGCGAGAACTTCCCCGGTGGTGTCTTCGGGGTGATAGAGGGTCGCGGCAACATGAAGCGTCAGGGCGTCGGGTGCATCGTCGCCGAGCGCGTCCTGGACCCCGCTCAACAGGGACTGGGCGAATCGGTAACTGTCTGCGATGCTGTCGCCGAAAACCGCGATGTCGGAGCCGTTGAGCCGTCCGGCGGCGCCATACTCGGTATGGGCGACGGCCTGTTCCACGACCTTCGCGATCCGGGCGAGCAGCGCATCGAGGTTCTGGTGGCCGACGATCTGGTTGATCGTGGCCAGGTCGTGGATGCGGAGCACCGCGAGGCTGCCGGAGGAACCGGCATGCCGGTTATCCAGCGTCGCCTGCAGGCGGGCGAGGAAGGGCTCCCGGGCCAGCAGGCCCGTTACGTCATCGTGCTGCAGTCGGGTCTTCAGACGCTCCAGTCGTTTCGACTCCTCCACGAGCATCACGCGGACATGCTCGGTCAGTCGGTTCATGGCGCGTACCAGGGCCCGGAATTCCCATGTGCGCGGTTCGGGGGTGGTGATGAAGCGGCGAGCGCCGACCGCCTCGGCCTGCTCCACGACATGCCGAAGGGGCTGGATAAGCCGTCCGAGCAGGAACGACCCCAGCAGACCGATGATCAGAAGCCCGACGGTAAAGATTGCCGTCAGGCGCAGGGTGCCGGCCCAGAGCTCTTCGTACGCGTAATTGGTCTGGCTCTCGACGATCAGCGTGCCAAAGGACGACCAGCCGTCGGACACCTGTGCCACCCCGGGGCGGACATCGAAGTTCAGGGTGTCGATGAACCACATCGGGACACCCCGAGGCGCTTCGGGATTGCGTCGTTCCAGCATGAGATCGCCCGTGGGATCCTCGAGCCGGATATGGCGGTAGTGGCCGGTATCGAACTGGGAGGCAATCTGCAATTCAACGGTCGTATCATCCTTGGGCAGCTGGGACAGCGACAGTGCCAGCGAGGCTGCATTGTCGATGTTCTTGGTCAGGAGCTGCTGGGCCAGGTAGTTGCGCGCCGAAAGGGTGCTCGCCACGATGCTTACCAGCAGTGCGAGCAACATGATGATTGCGATGGCAACCCAGAGTTGTTTTCTCAGTGTCATGGCTGCGCCCTTGTTTATGGGGTCGGGGTGATCGGTTGGTTGAGGTCCAGGCCATACTCGTCCAGTTGGTCCAGGACTCGGCGCCACCTGGACAGGCGGGCGGTGGGGTCGCCTGCGGACTGGGTGGTTCCATCGGGCCACAGGCCCTGGCTATTGAACGAGAAAATAGGCGTGAGATCGTCGCGCTGCGAGGCGCGTTCGACGCGGGTGATCAGGTTGTCTAGCACTTCGGGCTCGCCGCGGGGGTCCGTGAAGTACCCGAGCACCATGTGCGCCTGACTGATGTTGCTGCCCGGCCCACCCATACGCGCCCGCACGTAGAAAAGGCGAAGGCGCTCATCCGGAATTCCCAGTTTGCGCAGACTCACGTACTTGGCAATGCTGAAGTCTTCGCAGTCGGCGGCGCCCTTGTCCATGGCTTCCAGTGGGGTCGCCCAGAAATCCTCCTGGCCCCAGGTGATCTGGTCATCCTGGTAGCGAAGCATGCGATTGAAAAACTCGTTCACCCGCGCGACTTGCACCCGTTCGTCTTCTCCGGCTAATTCCTCGAGCAGGTTGCGCCACTGCCGGACCCGTTCGGCGGCCTCGGGACCGTAGCGGATGGCCGCGACCTCTTCGAGTTGCGCCAGGTCATCAAGCCCCGCTTGTGGGGTGCCCAAGACCCATGCCGACATCGCCAGAACCAGAGCAAAGGCCAGGTGCTTGATTACGAGCGGCGAATTGCGGGCACGAGAGCGGAGCACGTTGGCGTGCCCTCCGGTGGCTGAGAATGGCGCTGTTAGGCAAATGATGGGCCACGTAAGCCGGGAAAGCCAGAAACAGACGGGCTACACGAGTTGAAGGTGGTGGTCCGCGGGGCTTTCAGGCGTTTGCCAAGCGTTAGGTGGGATCTTTGCTTCTGTTTGCGCAGCGAAAGAGCAGCCCATAGCCTGAAGACTTTTTTGCAAGTAGTTTGTTCGAGTAGTGAAGCGCGTTTGCCCGCGAACCAATGGGTGAACTTTCAAGTGACATGTGGGGGGGACACATCATGGTGAATGGATTTGGGTTTACGGCCGGCAAGGGAACCTTGCTGGCACTGACAGCAGCCGTAGCGATGGTCGTCGGCGGGACAGCACAGGCCGAGCCGCCAGAACCGCTGCGGGACGCCGCGATGGAAGCGGTGCTTTCCAACCCGGACGTACAGTCACGCTGGCACGCATTTCGTGCGGCGGGCGAGGAGCAGACCGGAGCGCGTGGCCGGTTTATGCCCGAGATCGATCTGAACGCCCGTGCTGGGTACCAGAGCCAGCGGTCCAATAACAACAACTTCTCGCGCAACCCGCGCGGGGTAGACATCACGCTGACGCAGATGCTGTATGACGGCTTCGAAACGGCCAGCGAGGTTGGGCGTCTGGGCGAGATCCAGCGCGTGCGCTACTTCGAGCTGCGTGAATCGACCGAGGAGACCGCGCTGGAAGCGGTGCGGGCCTTTGCGGATGTGCAACGCCAGCGCGCCCTGGTTGAGCTTGCGCAGGAAAACTACGACGCCCACAAGGACGTCTACGATCAAATCGTGGATCAGACCGATCGGGGTGTTGGCCGGGGTGTGGATCTCGAACAGGCCTCTGGCCGTTTGGCCCTGGCGGAGTCGAATCTGCTGACCGAGCGGCAAAACCTTCACGACGTCAACGCGCGTTACTACCGCGTGGTCGGGCGGATGCCTGCAGACGAACGTGTGGATCTCGTGGGGACGTTCTCCGACGAGCCGATTCCAGCCACGGCGCAGGAGGCCCTGACCGAGGCGATCACCAAGAACCCGGCGATGTTCGCCTCGCTGCGCAACATGGAGGCCGCCCAGCAGCAGCGCAATGTCGCACGCTCTGCGTTCCATCCGCGGGTCGATCTTCAGCTGCGTCACGCCTATGAAAACGACGTCCTGGAGCGCGATGATACCCGTATTCGCGACACTTCCGCGTTGGTCGTGATGTCCTTTAACCTCTTCCGCGGCGGGGCGGATCAGGCGCGTGTTCGCCAGTTCACCGAAGAATTCAATCAGGCGCGCGATCAGCAGGAAGGGGTGTGCCGCAATGTGCGCCAGACGGTTTCTGTGGCGTATAACGATATCCGTTCGCTCGAGAGTCAGCTGCGTTTTCTGCGTCAGCATCGGGACTCTTCCGATCGTGTTCGCACGGCGTATCGTCAGCAGTTCGGCATCGGGCAGCGAAGCCTGCTGGATCTGCTGGATACCGAGAACGAATACTTCGAGGCGAGTCGTGCTCACGTAAATGCGCAGCATGACATGGAGATCGCCAAGGCTCGTGCCTTGAACGGGCTGGGTCGCCTGCTGGAGTACCTGGATGTGTCACGTGGCGACATGCCGACTGCGGCGGACCTCGGCCTCGTGGACGAGGCTGCGCGGATCGATCCGGAAGCGGTCTGTCCGGCCGACGCCCCGCAGATGACGGAAACGCGTCATGAGAGCATCTTCCGCTAGGAGGCGGATGGTCTCGCGGGTTTGAAGAAAGGGTCAGTCTTCGGGCTGGCCCTTTTTAATGGTGGCGTCTGGACCTAGCAGCACGTTGAACCGCCCCGGGTGTCCCGGAGAGCTCTTGTCATGCGTGGACCTGATCCGGGGAAGTCAAAGGCCGGGCAGCCAGAGCCGCTGACAGCTTGATGTGTGCCAGCGGGGCTCATTCACGGAGTCTGATTAACTAACTGAAGAAATGGAGCCGGCGACAGGAGTCGAACCTGCGACCCTCTGATTACAAATCAGATGCTCTACCAACTGAGCTACACCGGCCTGGTGCCAGGGAAGCATCAATGAATGCTCCCCTGGGGTTTGGGCCTGGCGGCAGGCCCGAGAAAATTTGGTGCCGGGAGCGAGAATCGAACTCGCACTCTGTTGCCAGAACCGGATTTTGAATCCGGCGCGTCTACCAGTTCCGCCATCCCGGCTTGTGGGGCCGTAGTGTAGCGCAGGTTCTCTGCGGCACAAACGGGGCAGAGCGATCTTCCGCACTCCGCGCCGCGTCGAGTGGTGCGTGGTAGGATCGCGCGCCATGCGTGTTGCCGATTTCGATTACGAGCTCCCGCCGGAGCTGATTGCACAGTATCCGCTACCGGACCGGGCGGGTTCGCGTCTGTTGGTCCTGGAGGAAGAGCGCCCGCGGGACGCTCGCTTTGCAGAGATCGAGGATCTTCTGCGGCCGGGTGACCTGCTGGTGCTGAACGATACCCGGGTGATTCCGGCGCGTGTCTTCGGGCGCAAGGAGAGCGGGGGACAGGTGGAGGTTCTGGTCGAACGAATCGAGTCGCCCGGCCAAGTGCTGGCGATGGTCCGCGCCAGCCGGGCGCCGAAGGTCGGGGCCCGGCTACGCCTGGCGGATGCCTTTACCGTCGAAGTGACCGGCCGCGAGGGCCCGTTCTTCCGCCTGGCCCTGGTTGATGCCGACGATGTGCTCGCGTTGTTGCGCGAGCATGGACACATCCCCCTGCCGCCCTATATCGAGCGCGCCGACGAGGCGCATGATGCCGATCGCTACCAGACCGTGTTCGCGGCGCGCGAGGGTGCGGTTGCTGCCCCCACGGCAGGCCTGCATTTCGATGATGCCCTGCTGGGGCGCCTGCGCTCGGCGGGGGTGGAGACCGCGACGGTGACCCTGCACGTCGGGGCGGGGACCTTCCAGCCGGTGAAGGTCGAGGACACTTCGGCGCATGAGATGCATGCGGAGTGGCTGGAGGTGTCCCCCGAGGCCTGCGCGGCGGTAGCGGCCTGCAAGGCGCGTGGCGGGCGTGTGGTCGCGGTCGGTACGACCTGCGTGCGCTCGCTGGAGACTGCGGCCGCTGGGGGAGAACTGGCGCCGTTCCAGGGCGAGACGCGGCTATTCATCCAGCCGGGGGATCGATTTCGGGTGGTGGACCGGATGGTGACCAATTTTCATTTGCCGCAGAGCACGCTGTTGATGTTGGTCGCGGCATTTGCCGGCTATCGCCGGATCCTGGATGCGTATGCCCACGCGGTGGCGCAGCGCTACCGGTTTTTCAGTTACGGCGACGCGATGTGGCTGGCGCCGGGGCAGGGCGATGATCTGCCCCCGAGTATGACCACCGCCGCGGGAGAGTCCGATGGAGTTTGAGAATCTGGCCGCCGATGGCGCGGCGCGCCGCGGCCGTCTGCACTTCCCGCGCGGGACGGTGGAGACCCCGGCCTTCATGCCGGTGGGAACCTACGGCACGGTCAAGGCGATGACGCCGGAGGAGCTGCGTGAGCTGGGCGCGGAGATCATTCTCGGTAACACCTTCCACCTGATGCTGCGCCCGGGCACGGAGGTGATCCGGGCGCATGGCGATCTGCACGATTTCATGCACTGGGAGGGCCCGATCCTGACCGATTCCGGCGGATTCCAGGTCTTCTCGCTTGCGGAGATGCGCAAGATCAGCGAGGAAGGTGTGCGTTTCCAGTCACCGGTGGATGGCTCGAAGGTGCTGATGACGCCGGAGTCCTCGATGCAGGTGCAGCGCGAGCTGGGCTCGGACATCGTGATGATCTTTGACGAGTGCACGCCATACCCGGCCACCGCGGACGAGGCGCGCCAGTCGATGGAGCTGTCACTGCGCTGGGCAGCGCGTTCGCGCACGGCACACGGTGACAACCCGGCGGCGTTGTTCGGCATCGTGCAGGGCGGGATGTACCCGGACCTGCGGCGGGAGTCGGCCGAGGGGCTACAGGCGATCGGCTTTGACGGTTACGCGATCGGCGGGCTGTCGGTGGGCGAACCGGAGGACGAGCGCCTGCAGACGCTGGATGCCACCCTGCCGCTGCTGCCGCAGGATCGTCCGCGTTACTTGATGGGGGTGGGCCGGCCGGAGGACATCGTCGAGGCCGTGCGACGCGGCGTGGACATGTTCGACTGCGTGATGCCGACCCGCAACGCCCGCAACGGGTTCCTCTATACCCGCGAGGGCGTGCTGCGCATTCGCAATGCGCGCTTCCGCGACGATGTCGGCCCGGTCGATCCGGAATGCGGGTGCTACACCTGTCGTCACTATTCGCGGGCGTATCTGAAGCACCTGGACAAGTGCAACGAGATCCTCGGTTCGCGCCTGGCGACGACCCACAACCTCCATTACTACCAGGATTTGATGCGCGGATTGCGCGAGGCGATCGCGGCCGGCGCGCTGAGCGAGTTCGTGGCCGATTTCTACGGCCGACGCGGCATGGCGATCCCGCCTGTGCCATAATCCGCGCGGTATTTTTTTCGCTCGCCGGGTGTGGCCCGAGCTCCCCGGTGGCGTCCGAATCTGAACCGAAGACGGAGTGTTTCGATGGACTTTCTGATTTCTGCAGCGCATGCCCAGGAAGGTGGAGCGGCCGGCGGCGGCATGATCGAGTTCCTGATCATGATCGTTATTTTCTTTGCGATCATGTACTTCCTGATCATCCGCCCGCAGAGCAAGCGCGCCAAGGAGCACCGCTCCATGGTCGAGGCCCTGTCCAAGGGCGACGAGATCGTCACCAACGGCGGTGTGGCCGGCAAGATTACCGAAGTCAGCGACGACTTCATCAAGGTCGACATTGCCGACGGCGTGAACGTGGCGGTACAGAAGCAGTCGGTCGCCTCCGTGATGCCCAAGGGCACGCTGAAAGATCTCTAAACGCCCTCCAGGGTTTTTGATATGCGCAATTCCTATCCGGCGTGGCTGTACGCCCTGATCGTCGTGGTCGTTCTGGGCGCGGGGCTGTATGCCGCGCCCAACCTGTTCCCGGAAGACCCGTCGGTGCAGATCGGCAATCCGGTCACCGGCGAGATCGACGGGAACATCCGTGACCTGATGGGCACCATCCTGGGTGCCCAGGGCGTGACGCCGAAACAGGTGGAGGAGCAGGACGACGGGCAGCTACTCCTGCGCTTCGAGACCAGCGACGAGCAGTCGCTCGCCGCGGAGATCCTGCGCAATGCCCTGGATGACAACCACACCGTCGCCCTGAATCTGGCCCCGGCGACGCCGAACTGGCTGCGCGCGATCAACGGGCAGCCGATGGCACTGGGTCTGGACCTGCGCGGCGGGGTGCACTTCCTGATGGAGGTGGATCTGGATGCCGTGATCGGAACGGCGATGGAACGCTACTCCAACGAGCTGCGCGGCAGGATGCGCGACGAGCGTCTGACGTTCGACACGATCGAGCGCAGTTCCAGTGACCTGACCGTAATGTTCGCGGACGAGGAAAACCTCGCGGCAGCCGAGAGCTGGCTGACCCGCGAATATCGCGGCGAGCTGGAATGGGAGATCCGCGGTAGCGGCGACACCACCCGCATGGTGGGCACCCTGAGCGATGACCACCTGACCGAGCTGCGCCGTCAGGCCCTGCAGCAAAACATCTCTACCCTGCGCTCGCGCGTGGATGAGCTGGGTGTGGCCGAGCCGATCATTGCCCAGCAGGGCGAGCACCGGATCGTGGTTCAGCTCCCCGGCGTGCAGGACACTGCGCGGGCCAAGGAAGTGCTCGGAGCGACCGCCACGCTGGAGTTCCGCCTGGTCTCCGAGGCCGGTGACCCGATGGAGGCCGCTGAATCTGGCCGCGCACCGTCCGGGACGCGTCTGTACCGCGAGCGTGACGGGACCCCGGTGCTGCTGCAGCGCCAGGTGATGCTCACCGGTGACTACATTACCGACGCCTCTTCCGGGATTGCCCAGGATAGTGGCGGCCCGGCCGTGTTCATCAATCTCGATGGCCAGGGGGCGCGCATCTTCTCGCGGGTGACCTCGGATAACGTGGGCCGCCTGATGGCGTCGGTGTTCATCGAGACGACCACCGAGACGGTGGAGGAAGACGGCGAGCAGGTCATGCGTACCTCGCGCAGCGAAGAGGTCATCAACGTTGCGCGCATCAACGAGCCGCTGGGCCGACGCTTCCAGATCTCGGGTCTGGATACCACGCGTGAGGCGCGCAACCTCGCGCTGCTGCTGCGCGCCGGTGCGCTGGCCGCGCCGATGTCGATTGTCGAGGAACGCACGGTGGGTCCGAGCCTGGGCCAGGAGAACATCGATCGCGGCATGCAGTCGGTGGTGATCGGATTCATCCTCGTGATGATCTTCATGATCCTCTACTACCGCGCCTTTGGACTGATCGCGAACGTGGCGCTGGCACTGAACCTGATCTTCATCGTCTCGGTTTTGTCGATGCTGCAGGCGACCCTGACCCTGCCGGGGATTGCGGGGATCGTGCTGACCGTCGGCATGGCAGTGGACGCCAACGTGCTGATCTTTGAGCGCATACGCGAGGAGATCCGCAACGGACTGTCACCCCAGGCGGCGATTTCGTCGGGCTATGACCGAGCGTTCACCACCATCGCGGACGCCAACGTGACGACGCTGATCGCGGCGCTGGTGCTGTTCCTGTTCGGTACCGGGCCGATCAAGGGCTTTGCCATCACGTTGTCGATCGGGATCATCGCGTCGATGTTCACCGCGATCATCGTGACCCGCGCAATCGTCAATCTGACCTACGGGCGCCAGCGTCGGCTGACGCGCCTGGCCATCTGAGCGCGGAGAAAACTATGCTTCCGCATCTGAATTTCGCTGAATCGAACATCGATTTCCTCGGCAAGCGCAAGATCACGATCGCGATCTCGCTGGTCCTGATCATTATCTCGGTGGCGCTGCTGGCCACCCGCGGGCTGAACTTCGGGATCGACTTCACCGGGGGGACCCTGGTGGAAGTGGGCTACCCCGAAGCGGTGGAGCTGGATACGATCCGCGAGACCCTGTCGGCGGGCGGCTATGCGGGGGCGCAGGTGCAGACCTTCGGCACCTCGCGCGATGTCCTGATTCGCCTGCCGCCAAGCGAAGACGACGACAACCCGGCGATGTTGTCCAACCGGGTGTTGAATGCTCTTCGGGATGGCGGGCCGGACGATCCGGATCTTCGTCGGGTGGAGTTCGTCGGTCCGGCCGTCGGCGAGGAGCTTCGCGAGCAGGGCGGTCTGGCGATGATCTATGCGCTGGCCGGCATCCTGATCTATGTGGCAGTGCGTTTCGAGTGGCGTTTCTCCATTGGATCGGTGCTGGCGCTGGTGCACGACGTGCTGATCACGCTGGGGATCTTCTCGCTGCTGCAGATGGAGTTCGACCTGGGGGTGCTGGCCGCCGTGCTGGCGGTGATTGGCTACTCGCTGAATGACACCATCGTGGTGTACGACCGAATACGCGAGAACTTCCGTGTGCTGCGCAAGCAGAGCACGGAACAGGTGATGAACAATGCGGTGAACAAGACCCTGGCGCGGACCATCGTGACCAGCATGACCACCCTGCTGGTGTTGCTCTCGCTCGCCTTCCTGGGTGGGGCGGCCCTGCAGAACTTCTCGATTGCGCTGATCATCGGGGTGGTCGTGGGGACGTACTCGTCCATCTTCATCGCGGCGACCGCGGCGTTGATGCTGGGTGTCGACCGTCAGGTCCTGCTGCCGGTGAAGAAGGAAGGGGCGGAAGAGGATCAGACGCCCTGACCCGGTTCACGCCTGTCCGAATCACCCTGTCCTAGCCATGTAGGACAGGGGGCATAAAAATGCCCGGGGCCGCAAGGCTGCCGGGCATTTTTCGTTGCGACAATGGTCCCTGGGATCAGAAGGCGAGGGCTTCCTTGATGATGCGCTCGACCAGTTCGTTCACGGCGCGCAGGCTTTCCTTCGAGTCCTTGTCGCCGACCTCGGGAACCGGCGTGTAGCCCATGTAGATTGTGCCCGGTTCCTCGGAGAGCTCGTAGACCGTGATGATGTAGGGGCAGAAGAGCATGTTGTGCGGATCGGCCTCCATGGTCGCGCGCGAGTAGGTGGCGCTGCAGAAGTCGACCGATTGCCCGTTGAGGTAGATGCCTTCGCCGCTTTCCTGTCCACCGGTGCGGTCCAGCATGTTGGCGATGTAGCCGACGTTGTTGATGACCAGGCCTTCAGCGGCGATGGCCTCTTCGACCATCTCGAAGTAGAAGTCGTATTCGCCTTCGGTCGTGAAGATGACGCGTTCGTCGGTCTCCATGAACGTCTCATAGGCGCTGGCGGTGCCGCCAACGGCGAGACCGAGGCCCAGGCCGATCGCCAGGGCGGAGTGGCGCAGGGTGCGCGAAATACCGGTGAGTGTTTTCATGGTTCCTTCCTCTATTGTGATTCCAGGCCTGGCCAGGATGGGTTGTATGCGCGCCGTCAGCGGTGAGTTTGGTGACGACGGGCGGGCTCTGATCGCGGTCAGTTGAAGAAATGACCGGCAAAGCGGGTTCGGGGCGCCCAGTACGGGTTGTCCAGATGCTCGATGCGAACCTGACCCCGTGCGCTGGGCGCATGCACGAAGCGGCCGTCTCCCACGTAGACCCCGACGTGGTCGATTTGATTCCCGTTAATGGCGAAGAACACCACGTCACCCGGGGTGGGCGGCCCCTCGCGTCGGGTCGCGGCGCGGGCCTGATCGCGTGTCGTGCGCGGGACGGCGCGCCCGGCCTCGCGGTAGGCCCGCTGGACGAGGGCCGAGCAGTCCAGCCCGGTGGCATCGGTGCCGCCGTACTGGTACGGGGTATCGAGGTGACCGAGGGCGGTCAGCACGACTTCGGAGCGTTCCAGGCCAGCCTCGGGTGTGGGGCTCATTGGGCCGTCCGCAAGGCCTTCGGGTGTGGCAACGGGCGCGGTGTCCCCTCCGCGCGGTTCGGGGCCCGCACTGCAGGCCGCAAGCAGCAGAAGCCCGGGGCCGGCCAGAGCAAGCGGCAGCCGTCGGCGCCAGGTGTCAGAAAAGATCGCGTTCGGCATAGCTGTCGGGGACGCTGAAGAGTGCGGCGCTGAGGTCGTCGGTGGAGATGCCGGCAAGCCGCGTGGTCACGCCGCCCTTTTCACTGACCTGCAGCGGGATGCCGTCGACGCGCGGCAGCAGGGAGGCACCCATTTGCGAGGCCATCGGCCCGCCGGCCTCAAGGGCGTTCAGGGACAGCTCGTACAGGCGATCCATCAGGGCGCCCAGGGTCGCGAAATCCGCGCTGCCCAGGCCCAGGGTATCCGGCTCCGTTACGCAGACCGTGCTTTGCACCTGGCCGTCGATCAGCACCTCGTAATCGTCGCAGACGAAGTCCCCGATCTTGCGTTGTTCGCCGGTGGCGCGGGTGTCGATCTCGGCATCGAAACCCTCCGCCCCGATGCCCAGCTGCTCCTCGAGCTGCTGGCGCACCTCGGGCGGGAGCTGCTCCATTTGTCGGCGCAGGTCGCTGACCATGTCGGTCATGGCGCGCATCTGCTGGTCCATTACCTCGCGAGTCAGCGGGGTGTAGGTCTGTTCCGTGTCGTCCACGACCGTCAGCTGGTCGGTTCTGGCGTCGAAGAGCATGTAGCCGGAGGTGCCGCTGATGGACTCGTTGAGGTCCATGCGCACGATGTCGCCGCGCACCAGGATCTGGCTCTCCAGTCCTTCGTCGTCGACGTAGTGCAGCAGGGCATCGGCCTGGGCGGTGGAGCCGATGGCCAGCAATCCGCCGACAGCAATGGGCGTGAGGGTGCGGCGGATTCGGTCGAGCGGACCGGGGCGGTGATGATGCATGGGGGCTCCTGCGGTTTCCTGGTCGGGTTCCGGGCTCGAGGGCGAGCGTGCCAGTTCCTGTGTCTCGAAGTTGACGGAGTATCCGGGGTCTGTCTATCGCTGATTGTACGCGGTCGCTCAGGTTGCGACGGGTTGTAGCAATTGGCGGGCGAGCGCGTCCGGATCCAGCGGTGCCTCCGGGGCCACCTCGATGCAGCCCTCCTCGGGGGCGGGCCATTCCTGCTGCGGCTGTTGCTGTTCCATCACCTCGACGCCGGCATCTGAGGCATCACGGCCCGCACGGGTGCGGGCCTCGAGTCGTTCGCGCAGCACTTCGTCACGGGCGCGACAGGCAACCACCGCAAAGCCGGCCGCCTGTTCCAGTGCCAGACGCTGGAACGGGGCGCGCTGGTCCTGGGTCAGGAAGGTGGCGTCGACCACCACGGTCAGGCCGAGCGCTAGCAGGCGTTGGGCGCGTTCGCGCAGATGGCCGTAGATCTGGGCCCGGGCATCGGCACTGTAGGAGACGGCGTCGGACAGGCGTTTGCGTTCGATATCCGAGCGCAGGCGCACGGCGCCCAGGGCTTCGATGATCTGAGTGCTGATCACGGTCTTGCCGCTGCCGGAGACGCCATGCATCAGGATCAGGCGGGGGGATCCAGGTTCGGTCAGGCGCTCGGCGAGGGCTAGATAGCGGCCCATCTCCGCCTGGTGGGCCGCCTGTTCGTCGGAAGGGAGCTGCGCCTCGGCCCCGTGAATGCCCTGGACCTTGGCCCGGATGAGTGCGCGGTAGACCTGGTACAACGGCAGGAGCGCGAGACCGTCGAAGTCTTCGCGCCCGTCCAGGTAGGCATTGAGTAGCCGCCAGGCGTGGGCGCGCGACTGACGGGCCAGGAGATCCATGGTGGTAAAGGCGATCTCGGAGATCACGTCGATCCAGCGCAGGGCGGGGTCAAACTCGATCGCGTCAAAGGCGACCGGCACTTCCTCGCCGTTCTCGTCATCGACATAGACCAGGTTGCCCAGGTGCAGGTCGCCATGGCCATGGCGCACGAAACCCTCGTCATGCCGAGCTTCAAGTGTAGCCTTCAATCGATTGATTTCCGATCGCGTCCACTGTTCCAGCCGTTCCAGGCGTGCCCGGTCCGACGCACCACGAACGGTCTCCTTCAGGGCCGGAAAGTTGTCCAGCATCGGTTGGGTGGCGGCCTCTGCGGTGCCGTACTCGGACTGCGCATCGGTGCGTTCGGTGCGTTCGTGGAAGGCGGCGATGTAGTGCCCCAGTGCATCCATGGTGGCGGCGGGCAGTTGGCCCTTGTCCAGAAGGTGGTCCAGCTGCCGTTTGCGGTCGAACCGGCGCATATGCACGGCGTAGTCGAGGATGGGGCCCTCGCCGTTGATGACGGGGTGGGCATCGTCGCCATTGAGGGTGGCAACCTCCAGGTAGATCTGGGGTGCCAGACGGCGATTGACCTCCAGCTCGGTCTCGCAGTAGTGCTGGCGAGCCTCGAGGGTGGAGAAGTCGAGGAAACCGAGGTTCAGCGGCTTCTTGAACTTGTAGGCGTCCTCACCCGCGAGGATGACCGTGGAGATGTGGGTTTCGATGGTGCGCACGGTGTCGGCATCCGGCGCCGGGGCGGGAAATCCGCGGTCCGCGACCAGTTGGTGCAGGCGCTTGTGGTGCTGTTCCAGTTCGGTCATCGGGGCTCCGCAGTAGGCCGTGGGGGTGTTGGGCATCGGGAGCCGGGTCTTTTTCCCGGAATCGCCGGCCATGCACCCGTTTTCGCTTACGCATCAGGTTACCATTGCTGCCGTTTCGGTCACCTCGCCCATCACACGCCATGCCGCGAAAAGCCACTACACGTCCCCGCAAGCGAAGCGCGCCCCGAAGGGGCCGACTCCGGCGCCTGTTCGGTGCGGGCAGCTGGACCCTGGCGGGGCTGCTGCTCGCCGGCCTTACGGTGGGTGGCATCTATGTGCATCAACTGGACCGCGAGATTCGTGAACGGTTCGAGGGGCAGCGTTGGGCGCTGCCGGCGCGGGTGTATGCGCGGCCCCTGGAGCTCTATGCGGGGCGGCCGTTGACCGCGGATGCGCTGGAGACCGAGCTGCGCGCCCTGAACTATCGCCAGACCCCGGATGGCGCCGGGCCCGGCGAGTTCCGCATCGAAGGCAGTAGCGCGCGCCTGACCACCCGGCCGTTCACCTTTGGCGACGGTCGGGAGCCGGCGCATTCGGTGCGGGTGCGCCTGTCCGAGGGCCGCGTGGAGTCGGTCGCCGAGCAGTCCAGTGGGCGCAATGTGGACCTGATGCGCGTGGAGCCGCTGCTGATTGGCAGCATCTACCCGACCCATGGCGAGGATCGCATCCTGGTCGATATCGACGAGGTGCCGCGCGAGCTGATCGGGGCCTTGCTGGCGATCGAGGACCGCCGCTTCATGTCCCATCGGGGGGTGGACCCGGTCGGCATCGGGCGGGCCGCGGTCGCGAACCTGCGGGCCGGACGCACGGTGCAGGGTGGCAGCACCCTGACCCAGCAGCTGGTGAAGAATTTCTACCTGACCCGTGACCAGACGCTGACGCGCAAGCTGAACGAAGCGGTGATGGCCCTGTTGCTGGAGCACCGCTATGACAAGCGGGAGATCCTCGAGGCCTACCTGAACGAGGTGTTTCTGGGGCAGACCGGTGAACGGGCGATCCACGGCTTCGGTCAGGCTGCGCAGTTCTACTATCAGCGCCCGTTGAACGAGTTGCGTCTGGACCAGCTGGCGCTGCTCGTGGGGCTGGCGCGCGGGGCCAGTTACTACGACCCCCGACGTTATCCGCAGCGTGCCACGCAACGCCGGGACCGGGTGCTGGAGGCGATGGCCGAGACCGGGCTGGCCGAACGCGACCGGGTGGACCGGGCGCTGGCGACGGCGCTGGATGTTTCCCCGGTCATGCCGGAAGGGCGCAGCCGCTTTCCGGCGTTCCTGGATCTGGTGCGCCGGGAGCTGCGTACGGATTACGCGGACGAGGACCTGCGCAGCGAGGGCCTGCGGATCTTCACGACCATGGACCCGGTCGTCCAGATGCTCCTCGAGGAACGGCTGGTACGCGGCGTGGACGACCTGGTCCGGCGTCGCGGGGGCGTGAGCGACCTGGACGATCTGCAGGCCGCGGCGGTCGTGACCGACCCGCAGGCCGGCGAGGTGCTGGCGGTGGTCGGGGATCGCAACCCGCGCTATCCCGGCTATAACCGTGCGGTGGAGGCCCAGCGGCAGGTCGGCTCGGTGATCAAGCCGTTCGTGTACCTCGCGGCCCTGACCAACCCGAACCGATACACCCTTGCGACGCTCCTCGACGACAGCCCGCTGACCCTGCAGCTGCCGCATGGCGAGCCCTGGACACCGCGCAACTTTGACCGCGAATACCGGGGGCCGGTGACCGCGTGGGAAGCCCTGGTGCAGTCGTACAACATCGCTACGGTGCGTCTGGCCGAGGATATCGGGATCTCGCAAGTGGTCAGCTTGCTGCAGACGCTGGGTCTGCAGCGCACACCGGCCCCGTTGCCGTCGCTGGCGCTGGGTGCGATCGAGCTTTCGCCACTGGAGGTGGCCGGGCTCTATCAGGCCCTGGCGAACGGTGGCTATGCGACCGAAACCCGGGTGATCCGCGACGTGCTGGATCAGGACGATGAGATGCTCTCGCACTACGGGCTGTCCCTGCAGGGCGCGGTGTCGGATGGTGCGGTGCGTTTGTTGACCCACGCGCTGCATGACGTGACCCGGGAAGGTACTGGGAGCCGGATCAATGCGCGCCTGAACGGTGAGGTCGTGGCCGGGAAGACCGGAACCACCAACAACTTTCGCGATAGCTGGTTTGCGGGATTTGATGATCGCCATGTGGCGGTGGTCTGGCTGGGTATGGACGATAACCGTCCCACCGGTCTGACCGGTGGGGTGTCCGCCGCGCCGGTGTGGGCGGAGATCATGGCGGGGATCGGGGTGCAATCCCTGCGCCTGGAGGGCCACCCCGGCATCGACTATCAGGGGGTCGATCTTGCCTCCGGGTTGCGTGTGGAAAGCGATGACCACGCCTGCGAGTCGGTGAAGAGGCTGCCGTTCTGGCAGAATTCGAGCCCCGAGACACGCGCCGAGTGTGATCTGCGCAGTGATTCCAGCCCGCAAGGCTGGTTCGAGAGGCTATTCCGGTGAAGATGTTGTGTACCGCACGATCCCCGTTTCGCGTAGCGCGGCCCGCCGGTTCGGCGTGGCGCCCGGCGCAGTGGCTGGGTGCTGTTGCGCTGGCCGCGCTGCTCGCCGCCTGTGCGACGCCGGCGCCCCGGGATGCGAGTGCCCCGGTGCCCGACGACGGGGATATCACCGGCGAGGATGCAGCGCCCAGCGTAGATCGGGTCGAACCCCGTGAGCCGGAACGCGCGCCGACACCCGCCGCGGCCCTGAACCTGGCCCAGCAGGCCGAGTCCGCGCGCCAGGCCGGGGACACGGCACGAGCGGAGCAGCGTCTGGAGCGCGCCTTGCGGATTGCGCCGCGGGATGCCGGGCTGTGGCACCAGATGGCCACGCTGCGCATGGAACAGGGGCGCTATCAGCAGGCCGAGCGTCTGGCCGGTCGTTCGTTGCAGATGGTGGGCGGTGGAGACCGCGAACTGGCCCTGCAGAATTGGCGACTGATCCTGAAGGCCCGCGAGAAGCAGGGCGACGCGGCCGGGGCCGACGAGGCCCGCGAGGCGATCCGCCGCCTGGAAGCCGACATTGTCTGACTCATCGAACGCGGTAACGGTGGAGTCGGCGGCGGTACGGGCCCTGAGCCCGGGCGGGGACCTGGCCACTGCGGTCGAAGGCTTCCGTCCGCGCGAGCCGCAGCAACGCATGGCCGTGGCGGTCGAAGAGGCGCTGGCGACTGCGCCCACCGCCCTGCTGGTCGAGGCCGCGACTGGGGTGGGAAAGACCTTCGCATATCTCGTGCCGGTCCTGCAGTCGCGCCGGCGTGCCCTGATCTCCACCGGAACCAAGACCCTGCAGGACCAGCTCTTCGATCGCGACCTGCCGGTGGTCTGCGAGGCCCTGGGATACCGTCCGCGGGCTGCGCTGCTGAAGGGCCGCGCCAACTATCTGTGCCACTACCGCCTGGAACTGGCCGCGGCCGAGGCCGGGGGTGCGACCGGCAGCCCCGTGCGCCGCGAGCAGTTGCCGGTCATCGAGGCCCTGCAGCGGTTTGCGCGTACAAGCCCTACCGGCGACCTGGGGCAGGCCGGGATCCTCGCGGAGGACTCCAGGTTGTGGCCGCAGGTCACCTCGACCGTGGACAACTGCCTGGGAGGGGAATGCCCGAGCTACAACGACTGCTTCGTGGTGCAGGCCCGCAAGCGGGCACAGGAGGCGGACGTGGTGGTGGTCAATCATCACCTGTTGCTCGCGGATATGGCCCTGAAAGAAGAGGGCTTCGGCGAACTCTTGCCGGAGGTCGACGCGGTGATTGTCGACGAGGCTCATCAGCTGCCGGATATCGCCGGGTCGTTTTTTGGTATTGCGGTCGGCACGCGCGCGTTACGCGAACTGGCTCGAGACACCCGGCGCGAGCAGGAACAGCATGCCCCGGAGATGCTGGATATCCGCCAGCGCATCACGGAGCTGGAGGCGAGTGTGGCCGAGCTGCTGGATGCCTCGCGCACCTGGGAGGGCCGCTCCAGCTGGGATACGGTCAGTCCTGGCGGCGAGCTCGATCCGTTGCTGGATCGGCTCGACACGAATCTCGGTTTTGTCGGCGACGCGCTGGAGGCCGCGGCCGCACGGGCACCAGGCCTGGAGCAGCTGCGCGGGCGCAGCGCCCTGTTGCTGGAACGCCTGCGCGACTGGCGCGAGGAGACCCCGGACACGGTGGCCTGGGCGGAGCGTTTCAGTCAGAGCCTGATCCTGCACCGGACACCGCTGGATGCGGCACGGCCGCTGGCACAGCGGCGCGCCGCGCGGCCGGCGGCGTGGATTTTTACCTCGGCCACCCTGGCGGTGGGCGAGGACTTCGGCCATGCGGCGCGCCGACTGGGCCTGCCGGCCGATGTCGCAAGCGAACGCCTGGACAGCCCGTTCGATTTTCCCAATCAGGCCTGCCTGGTCCACCCACAGCCCCCGCTGCCCAATCCGAACGACCCGGGCTATACCCGCGCCTGCATCGCCTGGGCCTGGCCGCTGCTGCGTGACAACCCGGGCGGCGGATTCTTCCTGTTTACCAGCCATCGCGCATTGCAGGAAGCGGCGGCGATCCTGCGTGCAGAGTTGCCGGCTGATCGCGAACTGCTGGTGCAGGGCGAGCAGCCGCGGGGCGACCTGCTGGCGCGTTTTCGCGAGTCGGGCAATGCATGGCTGCTGGGGGCGCACAGTTTCTGGGAAGGCGTCGACATCCGCGGCGAGGCACTGTCGGTGGTGATCATTGATCGTTTGCCGTTTGCCGCGCCCAATGACCCGGTGCTGCAGGCGCGCGCGTCCGCGCTGGAGGCGGAGGGGCGTTCCCCGTTCATGGAATTCACCCTGCCGCAGGCCGTGCTGGCGCTGAAACAGGGCGCGGGGCGGCTGATTCGGGACGCCGAGGATGCGGGCATCCTCGCCTTGTGCGATCCGCGGCTAACCGGAAAATCCTACGGCCGGCACTTTCTGGCCAGCCTGCCGGCGTTTCACCGTACGCGGGAGCCGGCCGCCGCGCTGTGTTTTCTCGCACAGGCCCGGGGACGCAACACATGCGCTTGATCGCACTGGAGACCGCTTCCGAACAGTGTTCGGCAGCCCTTTATCTTGATGGCGAGATCCATTGTGTGCGCGAGCGCGCGGCGCGCCGGCATGGCGAGCTGATCCTGGGGCAGATCGAGCAATTGCTGCGCGAGGCGGACGTGCCGCGCAGCAGTCTGGATGGCGTGGCCGTCGGACGGGGGCCGGGGGCGTTTACTGGTGTACGCCTGGGGCTGGGCGTGGCGCAAGGGATTGCCTTCGCCCTGGACCGTCCGGTGGTTCCGGTCTCCACGTTGCAGGCGCTGGCCCAACAGGCGCTGCGCGATGATCGCCGGCCGGCGGCCGTGCTTGCGGCGCTGGATGCTCGCATGGGGGAGGTGTACTGGAGCCTTTGTCCGGTTCAGGGCGAGCGCGTGGGCCTTGGGCCGGAGCAGGTGGCCGCACCGGAGAGCCTGGTCGTGGCCTGGCCGGTGGGCGAGCGCTATGGGCTGGGGTCGGCCTTCGCCACCTTCCCCGATCTGGCCGCCGCGCAGGGGCTGGCGAGCGAGGCGGTGGACGCCGACGCGTTGCCCGATGCGCAAGAGGTTGCGCTGCTGGCAGTGGATGCCTGGGAGCGTGGCGAGGCGGTGGCGCCTGAAGACGCGCAGCCGGTCTATGTGCGTGACGATGTTGCCCGGCCGGCATCCCCCCGATGAGTCAGGAGCCCGAGATGAACGCGACACCCTACCCCTGGCACCCGCCCCTGACCGCGATGATCAAGGCATGCCCGGAAGATTTCCGGGTTGAGGAATTGCCGGCAACGACGCCCGAAGGTGAGGGGGAACATGTCTGGCTGGATATCGAGAAGCGCCTGCTGAACAGCGAGGACGTGGCGGTCTGGTTGGCGCGCGAGTCGGGTGCGGGCCGGGGCAAGGTCAGCTACGCCGGGCGCAAGGACCGCCAGGCGGTGACGCGCCAGTGGTTCAGCGTGCAATGCCCGCCGGAGTCCGAGCCGGATTGGACGGCCCGGGCGGAGGCCTGGAATGGCGCCCAGGAAGGCGGGGAGGCGGCGGGCCGGATGCGGGTGCTGCAGATCGCCCGCCATGCGCGCAAGCTGCGTACTGGGCACCTGGCGGGCAATCGCTTCGAGATCCGTCTGGGTGATGTGCAGGGCGATCGCGAGGCCGCGGAACAGATCCTCGAGGCGATCCGTAGCGGGGGGATTCCCAACTACTTCGGGGCGCAACGCTTTGGCCGCGACAACCTGGCCAAGGCGCGGGCCTGGCTGGGGGGCGGTCGCGCGCCGCGCAGCCGCAACCAGCGCAGTCTGCTCTTGTCCGCCGCGCGTTCCGCGATCTTCAACGAGGTACTGGCCGAGCGGGTCCGCCGCGGCGACTGGGACCGGTTGCTGCCGGGCGACGTGGCCAATCTTGAAGGCTCGGGCAGCGTGTTTCCGGTGGCGGAAGTGGATGCCGAGATCGAGGCGCGCGCTGCCCGGCTGGATCTCCATCCGACGGGGCCGCTATGGGGCAAGGGTGCGATGCAGACGGAAGGCGAGGTTGAGGCACTGGAGACAGCGATGGCCGCTGGCGAGCCGGCGTTGGCGGAAGGACTGGCCAAGGCGGACGTGAAGGCGGCGCGCCGCGCGCTGCGCATGGTGCCAGGCGCCGTGAAGTGGCGCTGGGAGGGGCATGACCTGTGGCTGACGCTGGAGCTGGGGGCCGGGGAGTATGCGACCGGTGTGCTTGAGGCGATCTGCGTCCCGCGGGCAGCGGATCGCGCCTGAGTCGGCGTCAGGCGGAGTTCTTGAGCTTGCGTTCGGCGCGTTCGGCGCGCTGCTCGGCTTCCACGCGGTCGGTGATGTCTTTCTGGATACCGATGTAGTAGGTGAGTCGGTCTTCGTCGTTGAACACCGGGGTCAGCGACAGCTCGTTCCAGAACAGGCTGCCGTCCTTGCGGTAGTTGCGCAGGGTCACACGGCAAGGCTGGTTTTCGTCGATGGCCGCACGAATCTCCTGGCGCACGCCCTGGTCGGTATCCTCCCCCTGCAGGAAGCGGCAGTCGCGGTAGAGGATCTCCTCGGAGCGATAGCCGGTCAGTTCCTCGAAGGCACGATTCACGTAGATCAGGATATTGTCGTCGCCCTCGCGCTCGGCGATCACGATACCGTCATTGGAGGCATCCACGGCGAGGGCAAGCAGTTCGGCATCTATGGTTCGCGTCATATATGGCGTTTCGGTCAGGTCTGGGGGTCGTGCACGCGGAGGGGCGTTTTTTTGGGCGCCCTTCTCGGCTTCCATGGCACGAAAATAGCACGTTCCGGTGCGGTTGTGCTCAAGGATGGAGGCTGTGGTGGGCGCCCCGGGATGGTCCCGGCCACAAAAAAGGCCGCCCGGGGGCGGCCTCTTCCGATGGGCCCGGGACTCGGGCCCGATGGTCCCGGAATGCCTACATTTCCTGGGTCACGGTGAAGGCACCGCGCACGTCTCCCTCACGGAAGCCGGTCGCCTGATCGTCGGGGTAGAGACGTTCCAGCGCGTGCTTGACGTCGCCACTGACGTCGGAGCCGTGGCAGGTCAGGCAGGCGCCGCCGGTCGGGATGGCCGCCATGAAGCGGAATTTCGGGTCACCATCATCGGATTCGACCACGCCAAAGCGCGGCGGAAGATCCGTGGCTGGAGTGCCAGCCGTATGCTGGGCCTCGAAACCCTGCAGGGTCAGGCGTTCCCAGCGGTCGGGGGCGTTGTCCTGGTTGCGCAGCTTCAGGCTGGTTCTCCCGATCTCGATGCCGGTTTCCGCCGAGATGTCACGCGCAATTGCAGGGGCGCGCTCGTTGCAGACCTGGATCGCCTCGGTGGGGCCGCCGGACTGCATGGCGGACATCAGTTCGCCCTGGAGGGTGCTGGCAAACTTCTGAATGGCGTCACGATTGGCAGCGATGCGCTCTTGCAGGTCGTCCTGAGAGAGCTGCGGCATGCTGTCTGCGCCCGCTTGGCCGCTGGCGGCAGAGAAGGCGATCAGGCCGAGGGCCAGGGGGGCGAGCTTCCAGTTCTTCATGGCAAATACCTCGTAGTGCAGAGTCCGTTGCGTCCTGTGTCTGTACAAGACCTGTACAAAGCATGGACCGATCGTGGTTAAAGCGCAAGGTCGGTGTTCACCAAATGATAGATGAATCCGGGTCAGGATTCCGGGGCCGCCTTGCGGGTCTGAATCCAGTCTAAGCATCCACATCGCAAAATGCGAATATATCGAAAGGCGTATGTGAGGGCGCCGTTTGTTGCGTGGAAGATGGTCTCTGGATGCGGCTTTTAGCGCCCGGGATCCGGGCTCCGGGACCGCTTGAGGAGGACATAGACGGCACCGGTACCGCCGTCGGTCGGCCGCGCGGAGCAGAACGCAAGGACATCGTCGCGCTGGCGCAGCCAGTGGTCGGTCAGCCCCTTGAGTACCGGACCCTTGTGGCGTGAGCGCAGGCCCTTGCCGTGCACGATGCGTACGCACAGCGCGCCGCCCCGGCGGGCATCGTCAAGGAACAGGCCAATGGCGCGGCGCGCCTCGTCGGCGAACAGGCCGTGCAGGTCGATCTCGTCCTGTACGCGGTAGTGTCCGCCCCGCAGCTTGCGGAAGACGCGCGGGCTGATGCCGGGGCGGGCAAAGCGGAGTTCATCGCCCGGTTGCAGATCGGCGGCGTTAAGCGGATCGCTGAGCCAGTCGGCATGAGCGCGCGCCTCGTCGGCCTCTCGCTGGCGTGCCCGGGCTGCGGGAGGCGGGGGACGGACATCGGCCTGATCACTGTGCAGCCGTCGCACGTTGCCAACGGCCTGCAGGAATTCGTCGAAATCGTTGGGATCATCCCCGGAGTTCATGGCAGGATACTCGCACTTTTCGGGGGGCGGGCGCGATCGAGTCGATTCGAGAGCGTCTCCCTGGACGGTTTCCAGTATATTGAACGCCCTCCCAACGGCCCTGTTCCTGCATGCGCATTCTGGTTAGCAACGACGATGGAATTCACGCCCCGGGCATCCAGTGCCTGGCGACGCATCTGCGGCGGATTGCCGAGGTGCACGTGGTGGCCCCGGACCGGGATCGCAGCGGTGCCAGCAACAGCCTGACGCTGGTGCGGCCGCTGCGGGCGCGTCACCTCCAGAGCGGTGATGTACAGGTCGACGGGACCCCGACGGACTGCGTGCACCTGGCGATCACGGGGTTGTTGCAGCAGGAGCCGGATGTGGTCATCTCCGGGATCAATGCCGGTGCGAACATGGGCGACGACGTGCTGTATTCCGGCACGGTGGCAGCTGCGATGGAAGGACGCTTTCTGGGGCTCCCGTCGATTGCGGTGTCGCTGGTGGGTCCGGATCTGCAGCACTACGACGCCGCGGCAAGCGTAGTGGTCGAATTGCTGGACCGCATCAACCGCGTGCCACTGCCGGCGGCCACCATCCTGAATGTGAATGTCCCCGATCTGCCGCGCTCGGAGATCCGTGGTGTGCAGGCCACGCGCCTGGGGCATCGCCATCGGGCCGAGCCGATGATCGCGGACGAGGACCCCCGCGGGCGCCCGATCTACTGGGTCGGGCCGGCCGGGTCGGAACAGGACGCCGGCCCGGGTACCGACTTCCACGCGGTGCGCGAGGGCTACGTCTCGGTGACGCCGATCCAGGTGGACCTCACGCGCTTTGACGCCATCGACACGGTGGGACGCTGGCTGGACGACTCGCTCCCGGAGGCTGGACATGGTTCCTGACGCCACCGGCGCCGGTCTGACCTCGCAGCGTGCCCGTGACCGACTGGTGCGGTTGCTGGAGGGGCAGGGCATCCGCGACCCGCGAGTACTGGAGGCGATCCGTTCGATTCCGCGCCACCTGTTTGTGGAGGAGGCGCTGAGCCATCGCGCCTACGAAAACACGGCGTTGCCGATCGGACATCGCCAGACCATCTCCCAGCCCTTTATCGTCGCGCGCATGACCGAGGCACTGCTCGAGGGCGAGCGCCCCCGGACGGTCCTGGAGATCGGGACCGGCTCCGGCTATCAGGCGGCGGTCCTGGCGCAGATCGTGGATCGGGTGTTCTCGGTGGAACGCATTCAGGCGCTCAGCCGGAACGCCCGTGAACTGTTGAGCCGTCTGGGCATCAACAACGTCAATCTTCGGCACAGTGACGGGGCCGACGGCTGGCCAGACAAGGCGCCGTTCGACGGGATTATCCTGACCGCAGCACCGAAGGAGGTTCCCGAGGCGTTGCTGACCCAGCTGGCGCTGGGCGGGCGCCTGGTCGCGCCCGTGGAAGGCCCGGACGGGCGTCAGCAGCTGGTGCGCTATACCCGGACGGAAGAGGCCTATGTGCGCGATATCCTGGACGCGGTGATGTTCGTGCCGATGCTTCCGGGGGCCGAGCAATGACGGCGGACCGTGCAGGTCGAGGCATTTGTGACTGAACTGGTCGCGGCGGTACGGCATCGATGAAGCTCTTCGAGCCGCTCTACGACCGGGTGATGGCCTGGTCCCGCCATCCTCATGCGCCGCGTTATCTGGCTGGGCTCTCGTTCGCCGAGTCTTCGTTCTTTCCCATCCCCCCGGACGTAATGCTTGCGCCGATGGCGGCGGCGCAGCCGCGTTCCGCCTGGCGGCTGGCCGCGCTGACCACCCTGTTTTCCGCGCTTGGCGGTTTGCTCGGGTACCTGATCGGGTGGCTGGCGTTCGAGTGGATCGGGCCCTGGCTGCATCAGGTCGGGTACGGCGAGGAGTTAAGCCAGGCCGAGGTCTGGTTTGACACCTGGGGAGTCTGGGTCGTCCTGGTCGCCGGCTTTTCACCGATCCCCTACAAGCTGTTCACCGTGACCGCCGGGGCGCTTTCGATGGCCCTGTTGCCGTTCTTGATCGCGTCGCTGGTGGGGCGCGGGCTGCGTTTCTTCCTGGTCGCGTTGTTCATGGCCTGGGCCGGGCCGCGTGCGGAGCGCCATCTGCGACCGTATATGGAGCGTCTGGGCTGGGCGGCCATTATCCTGCTGGCCGTGGCCATGGCGATCTATCTGGTAATGGACTGACATGCGCCGGCGCATGGTTCAGGGATTGGTGACGGGGTTGGTGCTGGTCCTGGTTGCGAGTGTCTTGGCCGGTTGTGCGGCGCGTGCGCCCAGCGGGGCCTCGATGCCGGACACTCATGTGGTGCAGCGCAACGAGACGCTGTATCGCATTGCCCAGCGCTACGGCTTGGAATGGCGCGATCTGGCCCGACGCAATGCCATCGGTGCCCCTTATGTTATCCATCCCGGTCAGCGCCTGCGGCTGCGAGGTGCGGCGCGCTCGTCGCCGCCCAGCGCGCCACAGGCCTCTTCAGCGCCGAGCACGCGGCAACCATCCTCGGGCGCCTCTGGCCGCGACAGCGGTGGCGGAACCTCGTCCGGCTCTACCTCAAGCTCGTCGACTTCGAGTCCGCCGCCCTCCGATCCGGGGGGCTGGCAATGGCCGGCGGCGGGCGAGGTGCTGCGCGGATTCTCCAGCAGCGGCACGCGTCGAGGGCTTGCGATCGGCGGCGAACGGGGGGATCACGTACGGGCAACGCGGGCCGGGGAAGTGGTCTATGCAGGTGGCGGCCTGGTGGGGTATGGTCGATTGATCATCCTCAAGCACGACGCGCGGTTCCTCAGTGCCTACGGGCACAACGATGAATTGCTGGTGAGCGAGGGTGACCAGGTGCAGGCGGGCGACACCATCGCGCGTCTGGGGTCATCGGGGGCCGAGCGCCCGATGTTGCACTTCGAGATCCGGGTGGACGGGACGCCGGTAGACCCGGCGCGATACCTCCCGGACCGCTGACTCGATCGAGAGCAGGACACTACATGGCCAAGACCCGGCAACCGGCCGCTCCGGAACTGCACAACGACAACCTGACCCACGAGCCGGATCCGGAGGAGGCGACCCAGGTGCCCGAGGATCTGGCCCATCCGGTCGAAAAGATCGAGGAATCCGAAGATCCGGAAGACGTCTCGGAGGCGGTGCTACCCGACGTCACCGCCGGCTTGAAACCGGAAGAAGGCGCTCCAGTACGGCCGAAAACCCTGCGCGACGCCCGTCCCGCGGAACTGGATGCGATCCAGATCTACCTGCGCGATATCGAATACCGCCCGCTGCTGACCCCCGAGGAAGAGCGCAAGTACGCGCGTCTGGCGCGCGAGGGAGACGAGAGTGGCCGCCGGCGCATGATCGAGTGCAATCTTCGGTTGGTGGTCAAGATCGCCCGTCGCTACCTGAACCGGGGTTTGCCGCTGCTTGACCTGATCGAGGAGGGCAATCTCGGCCTCATGCACTCGGTGGAAAAATTCGACCCGGAGCGCGGCTTTCGTTTTTCCACCTACGCCACCTGGTGGATCCGCCAGACCATCGAACGGGCCCTGATGAATCAGGGGCGGACCATCCGCATTCCGGTGCATGTGAGCAAGGAGTTGCGCATGCACGCACGGATTGCGCGCAACCTGACGCAGGAACTGGGCCGCGACCCCACCGAGGAAGAGCTGGCGGAGCGCCTGGGCCGGCCGGTGGCGGAGATCCAGAAGCTGCGCGCGATGTCCGAACCCTCCACCTCGATGGATTTGCCGTCGGGCCCGGACGGCGATCGCTCGCTGGCCGATATCCTTGCCGACGTGAATGCACCCGAGCCCTCCACTTTGCTGGAGGATCAGGATCTTCATCATCTGGTGGATGCCTGGCTGGAAGAACTGGACTACAAACAGCGCGAGGTGCTGGTGCGTCGGTTCGGACTGCACGGTTTCGAGCGCTCGACCCTGGAGCAGGTCGGGGCGGAGATCGGCGTGACCCGGGAGCGGGTGCGGCAGATTCAGATGGATGCGCTGAAGCGGCTGCGGAAGCTGCTGGAGTCGCGTGGAATGAAGGGTGACGAGGTCCTGCCGAGTTCCTGAGAGGGTTGCCGGGGCGGGTCGCTTATCCGTTAATGATCAGGGCAGCGGCGACGTCGCGGCCCTCGGCCATGATCAGGTTGTACGTGCGGCAGGCGGCCGCGGTATCCATGATTTCCACCCCCAGGCCCTGCGAGCGCAGATGACGCCAGACCGCGCGGTCCGGGAATTGCTGGACCGTACCGGTGCCGATTAGCAGGACCTCGGGCGGCGCGTCCAGTATTGCTTGCAGGTGATCCACGCCCAGTTGTTCGACCGAGTCGACTGGCCAGTCGGTGCGCAGTTCGTGCGGGCGCACGATCAGGCTGCGGCTGTGCGCAATCTGGTTGATTCCGACGCGCCCCGACTCGTAGCCGGTCACGATGTAGGAGTCTTCGCTGGTGACTTCGGAAAACAGCATCCCTTTACGCTACTCCGAGCCCGCGACAGGCTCAAGATTCCATCCGCGCTTGGGGGAGTGCCCAAGCCTCGATTCGTTGACAGCCGGGGGCCCGGGTTATACTTTGGCGCGCTTTCCGGTGCGGCATCCGGAGGGGCCGTTTTGGCCCTGCAAAGCGATCCCCAAGGCCCCAACCAGGACCCAGAATCCGTGACCGACGTCTTTCCCCGTATCGAGCGCCTCCCGCCCTACGTCTTCAACATCGTGAACCAGTTGAAGGCCGAGGCCCGCGCCCGCGGCGAGGACATCATCGACTTCGGCATGGGCAACCCGGACCAGCCGACGCCGCAGCACATCGTGGACAAGCTGTGCGAGGCGGCGCAGCGCGGCGATACCCACCGCTATTCCGTGTCCAAGGGCATCCCGCGGCTGCGCCGCGCGATCACGCGCTGGTACAAGACCCGGTTCGACGTCGATCTGGACCCGGAGACCGAGGCGATCGTGACCATCGGTTCCAAGGAGGGTCTGGCGCACCTTGCGCTGGCGACCCTGGGGCCGGGCGATGCGGTGCTGGTGCCGAATCCGGCCTATCCGATTCATCCCTATGGTTGTGTGATTGCCGGCGCGGATGTGCGCCATGTGCCGTTGACGCCGGATGTCGACTTCTTCGCCGAGCTGGAGCGGGCGATCCAGGACTCCTGGCCGAAGCCGAAGATGCTGATCCTCAACTTCCCGGCGAATCCGACCACACAGTGCGTGGATCGGGAGTTCTTCGAGCGGGTCGTGGCGATCTGCAAGGAACATGGCATCTGGATCGTGCACGACCTGGCCTATGCCGAGATCAGTTTTGACGGCTACAAGGCGCCTTCGATCTTCGAGGTGCCGGGGGCGAAGGACATTGCGGTGGAGTTCTACACCCTGTCCAAGACCTACAACATGCCGGGCTGGCGCGTCGGCTTCATGTGCGGTAACCCGACCCTGGTCGCGGCGCTGGCGCGGATCAAGTCGTACCTCGACTACGGCACCTTTACCCCCATCCAGGTCGCTGCGATCGCTGCGCTGGAAGGCCCGCAGGACTGCGTGGAGGAGATTCGCGAGCTCTACCGGGTGCGCCGTGATGTCCTCTGCGAGGGGCTGAACAAGCTCGGCTGGCAGGTCGAGAAGCCGAAGGCGACCATGTTCGTCTGGGCGCCGATCCCCGAGCCCTACCGCGAGATGGGCTCGCTGGAGTTCGCCAAGAAGATGCTGAGCGACGCCAAGGTGGCGGTCTCGCCGGGGGTGGGTTTCGGCAACTACGGAGACGACCACGTGCGCTTCAGCCTGATCGAGAACGAACAGCGTACGCGTCAGGCCCTGCGCGGGATCAAGGCGATGTTCCGCGCGGACTCGATCCTGGCCGACGCCTCCGAGGAAAATCCGGGTTCGGGCAGCTAGTTCGACCGCCGCAGACCCTCAACGCAATGAACACGGGGCGCCGCTGGTGCCCGACGTCAAGGACAGCAAGGCTATGACGCCGGTAAAGATCGGAATTCTGGGACTGGGAACTGTCGGCTGCGGGACGATCAACGTGCTCGCGCGCAACGGCACCGAGATCGCTCGCCGCGCGGGTCGCGACATTCAGGTCGTGGCGGCCGCCGCGCGCGACATCCAGCGCGAGCGCGAATGCGATTGCTCGCAGATCCGCCTGACCACGGATCCGGCCGAGGTCGTCAACGATCCGGAGGTCGAGGTTGTCGTCGAACTGATGGGCGGGACGGATCTCGCCCTGAGCCTGGTACTGGCCGCGATTGACGCGGGCAAGCACGTGGTCACTGCCAACAAGGCCCTGATCGCGCTGCATGGCAACGCGATCTTCGAGCGCGCCCAGGAGAAGGGCGTGATGGTGGCCTTCGAGGCGGCAGTCGCCGGTGGCATCCCGATCATCAAGGCCATCCGCGAGGGTCTCGCCGGCAACCAGATCGAGTGGCTGGCCGGGATCATCAACGGTACCGGAAACTTCATCCTCAGCGAGATGCGCGACAAGGGTCGTGACTTCGAGGATGTGCTGGCCGAGGCCCAGGCACTGGGCTATGCCGAGGCCGATCCGACCTTTGACGTGGAGGGGATCGACGCCGCGCACAAACTGGCTATCCTGGCCTCGATCGCCTTCGGCATCCCGCTCCAGTTCGACCGCGTCGCGGTGGAGGGGATCAGCGATATCACCCGCGAGGATGTCGGCTTCGCCGCGGAACTGGGCTATCGCATCAAGCACCTCGGGATCGCCCGGCGGACGCCGAAGGGCTACGAGCTGCGGGTGCATCCGACGCTGATCCCGGAGCGCCGGCTGATCGCGAACGTCGACGGCGTGATGAACGCCGTACTGGTGAACGCGGATGCGGTCGGCCCGACGCTGTACTACGGCGCCGGGGCCGGGGCCGAGGCGACCGCCTCCGCAGTGGTGGCCGATCTGGTCGACGTGGTGCGCGCCCTGACCACCGATCCCGAGAACCGCGTGCCGCATCTGGCGTTCCAGCCGGATGCCCTGTCGGACAAGCCGGTGCTGGATCTTGCCGAGGTGGAGACCTCCTTCTACCTGCGCCTGCGCACCCAGGACCGCCCCGGCGTACTGGCCGACATTACCCGGATCCTGGGCGAGCACGGCATCAGCATCGAGGCGATCCTGCAGCGCGAGCCGGACCCGGAGCGCGGCGAGGCCACGATCATCATGCTGACGCACAAGGTCCGCGAGGGTGCGATGAACGAGGCGATTGCCGCGATCGAGGCCCTGGATCATCTGTTGACCCCGATTACCCGTATCCGCATGGAAGGACTGGCGCGCTAGTTGGCGCTCTATCCCTTTCGCAACGACGAAGAGAACACCATGGCCTTTGGACATCGCTATACCGGACTGATCGAGCGCTACCGTGACCGCCTGCCGGTACACGACGACACGCGCATCATCTCGCTGGGCGAGGGCAACACGCCCTTGATCCGTCTGAACAACATCCCGCGCGAGCTCACGCGCGAGGTCGAGATCTACGTCAAGTTCGAGGGGCTGAACCCGACCGGATCGTTCAAGGACCGGGGGATGACCATGGCCGTGACCAAGGCCATCGAGGAGGGTTCGCGGGCGATTGTCTGCGCCTCCACCGGCAACACCTCGGCCGCTGCCGCCGCGTATGCGGCGCGTGCGGGCATTACCGCGTTCGTGGTGATCCCGGACGGCAAGATCGCCCTGGGCAAGCTCGCCCAGGCGATGATGCACGGCGCTACGGTGATCCAGATCGAGGGCAACTTCGATGACGGCATGCGTCTGGTCAAGGAGGTTGCGTCCAATACGCCGGTGACGCTGGTGAACTCAGTGAACCCGTATCGCCTGCAGGGCCAGAAGACGGCCGCCTTCGAGATCGTCGAGGAACTGGGCCGCGCCCCGGACTACCACTGCCTGCCGGTGGGCAACGCGGGGAACATCACCGCGCACTGGATCGGGTACAGCGAGATGGCGGCCAAGAGCAGCGACGACGTGACCGAAGCCTGTTCGTATTGCAAGGGCCACTGCAAGTACGCCGGTGGCGGCATGGTGGGTAACCGTCCGCACATGGTCGGCTATCAGGCGGCGGGATCCGCACCGTTCATGCGTGGCGCGATGGTCGATAACCCGGACACCGTGGCGACCGCGATCCGTATCGGCCATCCGCAGTCCTGGGACATGGCCTGGAAGGTCCGCGAGGAATCTGGCGGTTGGTTCGACGAGTGCCAGGACGACGAGATTCTGGCTGCGCAGAAGCTCCTGGCGGAAAAGGAAGGCGTGTTCTGCGAGCCGGCTTCTGCCGCGTCGCTGGCGGGTGCGCTACGCGACATCCGCGAGGGCAAGATCCAGGAAGGCTCCACCGTGGTGTGCACCCTCACGGGCAACGGCCTGAAGGACCCGGATACGGCCATCGCCCAGAGCGTGATTCAGCCAGCCAAGGTTCCGGCGGAGCTGGACGCGGTCTCCCGCGCGATCCGCGACAACCTGGTTTGAGGCACCCCGCCATCGCGCGTGACGCGATGGCGGCGAACGAATCTGGGGCGGGTCAGGGCTTGCTGCGCAGGTCCAGGTCGAACAGGGTGTCGCCGCCCAGTCGGAAGATACGGCAAGGCGGGCGTAACGCCTGATCCAGCGAGTCGATCTCCGGCAGGGTCACACCCGGACGCCCGGAGCCGATCAGCATGGGCGCGATGGTCAGGTGCAGCCGGTCCAGGGTGTCGGCCTCGAGAAAGCGCGAGACCGTCTGGCCGCCGCCTTCGACCAGCAGGCGATGCAGGCCCATCTCCGCGAGTTGGCCGCGGATCCTGGCGGGGTCGAAGCGGTCGTCGGCCCCGGTGGGCATCTCCAGGCATTCGACATGCTCGGGCAGGCCGCAGGGTCCATACCCGGCCGCGTGCAGGACAATGGTCCGGACCTCGGCATTGCGAAAGACATGGGCATCAGCGGGAATGCGGCCATCGGGGTCCAGGATCACGCGGACCGGGTTGGGGCCCTCGGTCTTGCGCACGGTCAGGCGAGGGTCGTCGGCTACGACCGTGCCGGCGCCGACGATCACGGCATCGACCAGGGCCCGCAGGCGATGCAGGCGCTCGATGTCCTCGGGGCCGGTGACGTAGTGCGACTTGCCGCTCGCGGTGGCAATGCGCCCGTCCAGGCTCTGGCCGAGCTGGGCCACGGTGATGCTGGGGGCCTCGACGATCGGGCCGTAGAGATCCAGCAGCTCGTGGGCACCCGGTGCCAGGGGGCCGGGCAGGGGGCAGCACCCGGGATCGGCCCGCTGTGCCAGCAGCCAGCGCCAGGCCTGCTCCTCGGTTACCGGATAGGCCGTCATGCCGCAATCCCCGGGGTTACGGGACCGCAAGTAGCGAGTTGGGGTAGGCTAACGCCGTCTTCGACCTGCCTGGCCAAGCCGGGAGCCGCCTCCGGGGAATTCGCGGTTTGCGGGCTGGTCATAAACAAAACTCCGTATGGAAACACCCGATGCACAACGCCGATCGCGGGATCTTTGATCTTCGCCGGGGCCATCCGGTCCTGGTGAGTGGTTCGCAGTCGAGTGTACTCGTTGCGGCCGTCGAGGGGCTGACCCCTGTGTTGCTGGATCGCCTGACCCACATGACCGGGTCCGCGCCTCGACTGATTCTAACCGCGCACCGCGCCTCTGCAATGGGCTGGTCCCAGCCGCTGCAGGAAGGCTGGGAAGGTGTGGCCCTGGAATTCGCTCCGAACACCGATCCCGAGGCCCTGTTTACACTGGCCAGCGCCCCGGAGGCCTCGAACGAGACGACCCACCCGTACGCCGCGATTGGGCAGCCCACGGTGGTTCGTGCGCTTCCCGCAGAGGTCGCGGCCCTGGAGCTTGTGCGTGCGGGGCGTCTGTTGCCGGCGGTGGTGGCCGCGCCGGTCCCCGAGCCGGTGCCGGAGGCCATTCGCACGGCGCTGGCGGACGGCATGTTCCTCGACGTCGACGAGCAGGAGGCGCGCGCGGTGGCCAAGCACCCGCGCCTGGAACTGGCCTATGTCAGTGAGGCCCCGGTGCCGCTGGCGGACGCGCCGGTGACCCGGTTCATGCTGTTCCGCGAGGGCAACGGGATCCTGGAGCACGTCGCGGTGCTGATAGGGGAGCCCCGCGACTGGCCGGATGCGGTACCGGTCCGGCTGCACTCGGCCTGTCTGACCGGGGATCTGTTCGGCAGCCTCCGCTGTGACTGCGGCGATCAGCTGCGTCTGGGCGTGAAGACCATCAATGACTCGGGCGGCGGCGTCCTGTTGTATCTGGCGCAGGAGGGGCGTGGTATTGGACTGGCCAACAAGTTGCGCGCCTATACCATGCAGACGGCCGGGCTGGATACCATCGATTCCGATTGTCAGCTGGGTTTCGAGGCCGATGGCCGGCGCTACGACGCGGCGGTGGAGATGCTGGAGTTCCTCGGCATCGACAGCGTGCGGCTATTGACCAACAATCCCGGAAAAATGGATGCCCTGCGTGCCGGTGGCATCGACGTGGTGGCACGCGAGCCGGTGCATGGCAAGCTGAATCCGCACAACTTGCGCTACCTCAGCACCAAGGCCGACCGTGGCGGCCACTGGCTCCAGGAGCTGCTGGCCTCGGAGGCCGAGCGCGGCTGACGCACCTCGCTCCCTCTCAGGGCGCGAGATGCATCAGGTCGAACCGCGCGGCGTCGCGGATCGTCGCGGCCAGGGTGCGAGCGTAGTGCTCCACCAATTGCTGTCCCAACTCGGCGGTTGCGCCGCGGGCATCCCCGACGACACCGGTCGGGTGGAGGTCACCCGCCATCCAGGCGAAGGCGGCGCGCCCTTCGGGTTCCAGGACTTCCAGCTTTTCTGCGAGCTCCGCGCCCAGTGAAGGCGCGTCCAGGGCCGATTCCATGCGCACGTGCTCCGGAGCGAGGAACCGCATCATCGCGGTCTCGATCAAGCCGCCGTGCAGGCCGTGGCGAAGCTCGTCGGGCGCGATGCGGGACGCGTCCGGCGGGGGCTGGGTGAAGTAGTGATGCTTGACCACAAGCATGCCGTGGGCGCGGCGCAACTCCAGGGCCGCGAGGTCGCAGATCGCGGTATTGCCGCCATGACTGTTGACGAGCAGCAGGCGCCGCAGGCCGCTGCGGGACACGCTGTCGCCGATGTCCCGCAAGGTGGCCAATGCGGTTTCGGGCTGCAGGCTCAGGGTGCCGGGGAAGCCGGTATGTTCGGTACTGGTTGCGATCGCCACCGGCGGCAGGACCGTGAGCGGAAGGTCCTCCGGCATGGTCTCGCAGGCGGCCTGCAGCAGGCCCAGCCCGATGCGGTAGTCGGTATCCAGCGGCAGGTGGGGGCCGTGTTGTTCGATGGCCGAGAGGGGCAGGATCGCGACCGCATCGCGGGCGGCGAGCGCGGCGATCCCGTCGCTCGTGTGGTGTTGCCACCAGGGGAGGTTGTCGGCGTTCATAGGCTCAGCCTTGCCGCTCGCACTGGTTCCGTCAAGGCGACCCCATCAAGCATCGTGTCGGCGGGCGTACAGGTCGCCCGAACCCAGGTTTTCGCCGTGTCGCTCCAGCCAGGCAAGGATCGCTGCGGCGGATTGCCAGTCGGCGAAGTGATACTGGCGGCGTTCGCCGCGGATCAGGTTGTATTCGTACGTGCCCAGTTCCGCCAGCTGGGCGAGGCAGTCGCGGGTGACGTCCAGCGCGCCGGCCACGAACTCGAAGGACAGGGCGGAGATGGGGTGGCTCAGGCCGCGCAGAACCTCGGCCTCCATGCCCTCCACATCGATCTTGCAGAAGGCCGGAGGCCCGTATTCGGCGATGAGTTGGTCGAGGGTGACCATGGGTACCGCGATTTCTTCATCCCAGCGTACGTGTTCAAAGCTGCGGTTGCGGGTGCGCAGTGATCGCACCCAGGAACGCGAGGCGGAGGAGACGGTCGGGTGGCGTCGGCTGACCTGCAGCTGTGCGGAACCTGGGCGTGGCCCGGCCACCTCGCGCCGAATCGAGATGCCCGGGCGCCCGCGCACCGCGCGGCGCAGCCAGGGCAGGAGCTGCGGTTGCGGTTCCAGAGCGACCACACGCGCGCCAAGATCGGCGAAGGCGCGGGTGCGGTCGCCGACATGGGCTCCGATGTCGAACACCAGATCCCCGGACTGAATAAACGGGGCATACATATGCTGTAGTCCGCGCTGGCGTCCGGGGCGGCGATAGATGATCAGGGATCGCAGGACACCGATGGTCTGATCGAGCCAGGCCCGGTGGCGTGGGTTTTGCGGGGGTGTGCTCATCCTTGCAGGCTAACCGAGCGGAGGTCTCGGGGGAACGCTGGAGGTGCCGCAGGGTCTTCTGGATAGTTTGGCCGTGCCGGGACCCGGTCTCCGGGTTCGTGGAAGAGTGGGCGTTGGAAAATGGTCCCGCGCGTAGTGGGTTCGCAACGAGGAGTACTGCATGCAGGCGGGTTTTCGGGTTGGGACATGGGTGGGCGCGGTTGGCCTGCTGGCGGCCTTGTTGGCGGGTACCGTGAAGGCGGGCAGTGATTGTCCGGCTCCGGGGGCGTGGTCCACGCCGGCGGGCGAGCCGCTGGATGCCGCCGAGCTGTATGCCGACCTTGCCACCCGCGAGGTGGTGTTGCTGGGCGAGCGTCACGACCGGATGGATCATCATCGCTGGCAGTTGGGCACGCTTTCTGCGCTGCATGGTCAGCGCCCGGACATGGTGATCGGGCTGGAGATGCTGCCCCGCTCCAGGCAGCCGGTGCTGGATGCCTGGGTCGCGGGCGAGCTGGACCCGGAGGCATTCCTGGAGAAGAGCGGTTGGTACGAGCACTGGGGTTTCGACCCGGAGTTGTACTGGCCGATCCTGCACTTTGCCCGCGTCCACGACGTGCCGCTGCTGGCGCTGAACCTGGAACGGGAATATATCCAGCGTTTGGGTCACGAGGGCTGGGATACCGTGGACGCCGATACGCGCGATGGGGTGTCGGCCCCGGCCGCGGCGAGCCAGGGCTACCGTGACTATCTGGAAGCCGTGCTGGAACGTCATCCAGCGGGCATGGGACCGGATTCGGAGCGGTTTATCGCGACGCAGCTGGCGTGGGATCGGATGATGGCTGGCGGGATTGCGGCGCGCATCAAGGCGGGCGGCGATACGCCGCCACTGGTGGCCGCGATCATTGGCTCCGGGCACCTGGAATACGGCTATGGGGTGCCGCATCAACTTGCCGATCTGGGCGTGACCGAGGCCGCGGTCTTGTTGCCGCGCGAGCCCGGCGGTTGTGCGGACAGCGATCCGGCGCTTGCGGACGCCGTCTTCGGTGTGCCACACGACGAGCGTTTTGAACGTTCGAGTTTGATGCTGGGCGTGCACCTGGAGTCCGATGACGCGCCGGGGATTCGCATCCTGCGCGTGCAGGAGGGGTCAGTCGGTGAGGCGGCCGGCCTGGAGGCTGGAGATCGGGTTTTGCGGGCAGGCGAACAGACCATCCGCGCCGCTGGCGATCTGCAACGCGTGGTGCAAGCGACGCCACCGGGCATGTGGCTGCCACTGCAGATCGAGCGTGAGGGCAAGCGGCTAGAGCGCGTGGCACGCTTCCCGCGCGAGGACTGACGCATGCGCCCGGGGTTGTTGGTGTGCAGTGTTGTCTTGTGGCTGGCCGGTGGAGCGGCTTCGGCCGACACGGCATACGATGGTGTGACGCTGGAGGTGGAGCTGGATCCCAGCCAGGCGCGGCTGGAGGGGCGGTTCGAGGCGGATCCGGCCCGGATCGATCCGGCCTCGCTGCGCCGGTTCCGACTGGATCCGGGCATTGCCGTGGATGCGGTGACGCTTGGCGGGCAGATAGTCGAGTTCGACCGCAGCGAGGATGGTTGGCTGGAACTGGCACGCGAGCCGGGTGCGGATGACGGGCCTTTGGCGATCCGCTATGGGGCGCGTCTTTCGGCACTGGACCAGGCACGTCCCGGGAGCGGATATCTGGGTCCGGACGGCGGGTATCTGCCGCCGGGCGCCGACTGGTATCCGCGCCGTCCCGATGCCGAGCCCCACGCTGTGCGGATCGAATTGAAGAGCCTTGGTGGCCATCTCGGGGTGGCTTCCGGCTCCCGCGTGGCCGAGGAGCGCCGGGGTGACGAATACCATGCCACGTTCGAGCACCCCGCTGGTCGCGCCCTGGCGATCGCTACCGGCCCCTGGGAGTCGGCCGAGCGACGGGTTGGAGATGTGGAGGTACGCACCCTGTTTCCGGTCGGCCTCGAGGAGCGATTCGGGGAGACCTATCGCGAGCAGGCGGCCAAATACCTGCAGCGCTTCAATGACGAGATCGGCCCGTACCCATTTGCGACCTTCACGATCGCCGCGAGTCCGCAGCCCGTGGGGCTGGCGTTTTCCGGCTTTACGTTGTTGGGGGAACGTGTGATTCCGCTGCCATTCATTCCGTACACCTCACTGGGCCACGAGGTCCTGCACGCCTGGTGGGGAACCGGGGTGTACGTGGATTACTCCGCAGGCAACTGGTCGGAAGGCCTGACGACCTACATGGCCGACTATCAGTTCAAGCGCGAACGCGGCGAAGGGCGGGAGGAACGGGGCCAGTGGCTGCGCGATTACGCGGCCTTGCCGGCCGGGGGAGATCGCGCGCACGGGAGCTTCCGGGGTGGCAATTCCGGGGCCGCTCGCATCGCCGGCTATCACCGCGGCGCGATGCTGTGGCGAATGCTGGAGGATCGAATCGGGCGCGAGGCGCTGCTGTCGGGTGCGCGGGCCCTGTACGACGAATGGCGCTTTCGCGAGGCGGACTGGGACGCCGTGATCGGGGCGTTCGACGGAACGACGGATGAAGACCTGCGGCCCTTCTTTTCCCAGTGGGTAGAGCGCGCTGGCGCGCCTGCGCTGGAACTGACGGGACAGCGCCGCGAGGCGCGGGGAGACGGTTGGCGAGTACAGGGCCGGCTGCAACAACGCGACGAGCAGGCCCCTTGGGAGCTGTATGTGCCGCTGGAGCTGGAAACCGAGAACGGCCGCGAGACGCATTGGGTCGAGCTGAATGCGGCAGAGAAGGGGGTTTCGCTGGAGACCTCCAGCCGTCCCCTGGCCATTGCCATCGACCCCGACTGGCGAATGTTCCGCCATCTGGCAGCGGATGAGTCGCCCGCCATCCTGCGTCAGGGGGCGCTGGACCCGGAAGCCCGGGTGGTGGCGCTGGAGGATGCGGAACCCTCCGAGGTCGCCCCCTGGCTGGGTCGAGTGCCGGGCTCCGCGGACGACGCAGAAGGCATGCGGATCGTGCTGGGCTCGCATTCCTCCGTGGCCGGCTGGCTGGGGCGGCATGACTTGCCGAGCGACCCGGTCGCACTGGCGAATGCAGGCGAGATCGGTCCGGGTGCGCGGGCCTGGGCTGTACCGGATACCCGGTTAGTTGTGATCAGCGGGGCGGATGCGGATACACGGCGCGAGGTGTTGGCCGCATTGCGGCATCGATCCCACTACAGTTACCTGTTGCCCGGCGCGAACGGCGAATGGCAGACCGGCCTCTGGTCCCAGCCGGGAATATGGCAGGAGTTTGACGATGACGAATGAATTTCGGCTGGATCCACGCCTGGAGGCCGATACCTGGGCTGTGGCCGAGTGGCCGCTCTCGCGGCTGCGGTTGATGGATCATCACGACTATGCATGGTTCATCCTGGTGCCGCGTCGCGCCGATGTGCGCGAACTGCATCAACTGGCCCCCGAGGATGCCATCCAGTTGGCGCGCGAGTCCGGTGCGCTGGCGCGGGCGATGGAACAGGCCTTCGCCCCGAAGGCGCTGAACGTGGCCAAGCTTGGCAATATCGTGGAGCAGCTGCACCTGCATCATGTAGCACGCTGCGAGGGGGACCCGGCGTGGCCCGGCCCCGTGTGGGGTGCCCCGAAATCCCGCGGGCTGGAAACGCAAGAGGCCGAGGACCGCATTGTGCGGGTCCTCGGCCTCGTCGGAGACGTCGGCGGCTAGGCTGGCGTCAGACGGTCGTGGCTAGCCTCAGAAGCGGTAGCCGACGTTCATCCCGAAGGTCCAGGGATCGATCTTGACCGTGCCCAGGTCGGCGGTGCCCAGCGACACGTCGGTTTCGATGTCGATCCAGCGAACCTCGGCGTTGACGAACCAGTTTTCGTCCACGGCGAAGTCGATCCCGGCCTGCACCGCGGCTCCCCAGGAATCATCCAGGTCGATATCCTGCCCCGTCACGTCAGCCGTATCTTCGTCGAAGAAGTGGGTGTAGTTAATGCCGGCGCCGACGTAGGGTCGAACGGCCGTTCCGGTGTTGAAGTGGTACTGGAGGCTCAGGGTCGGCGGCAGGTGGCGTGTGGAGCCAACGTTGCCCAACCCGTCAATCGAAATGTCATGCTTGAACGGGATGGCAACCAGCAGCTCCAGCCCGAGGTTGTCGGTCATCATGTAGGTGATGTTGCCGGAGGGACGGGTGTTGGAGCCGACGTCTACAGAAGCATTGCCCAAGCCAGGAAGATTGCCGTTGTCGGACTTGGGGGCCACGTGGGTCAGGCCGCCGCGCAGCAGCCAGTCGCCAGCGGAGACATCGGCGTTGGCAGCGGTCGCGTGGGCCGGGATCATGGCCGCGGGGGCCAGCAGTCCGGCCAGGGTCAGAGCGCGCAGGGTGGTGGAACGTTGCATGTCGAGCCTCCGAATCGGTGTATGTTCGCAGGCACTATCCCGCCATCGGTATTAGCGGTTGTTGATGCAGATCATGGTTGTGGCGGGTGAGCGGTCAGAAAGGCAGGCGCTGGCCTTCGAAGTCGTGGAAGCTGCCGGACTGGTCGGCCCCCAGATGGTCCAGGACACCGAGCAGACGTTCGCTTGCGTATTCGGGGCTGAGGACCTCCGGGGCGCGTGACCGGTACGGCTCCGACAGACGGGTGTCGCAGGTGCCAGGCTGAAGTGCAATCACCAGCGCATGGCGATGGCTGAAGCGTAGTTCCAGGGCCGTGGTCCGCACGATCTGGTTGAGCGCGGCCTTGGAGGCGCGATAACTCACCCAGCCGCCCAGGTGATTGTCCTCGATGGAGCCGACCCGGGCCGAGAGGGTGGCCAGGATGCCCTTGCGGCCCCGCGGGAGCAGGGGTGCCAGGTGCTTGAACAGTAATGCCGGGCCGATGGCGTTGATGGCGAAGGCATGGGCCATGATCGTCGGGTCGAGATCGCGCAGGCGCTTCTCCGGGCCGTGGCCGTCGATGGTCAGGACCCCGGTGGCGTCGAGGATCAGGTCCCACTCGGGTGCCTGGTCTCGCAGCCAGGCGGCGGCGTGTTCGATACTGGCCTCGTCGAGCAGGTCCACGGACGGGGTGCTTTGGCGTCCGAGGCCGACCACGCGTTCGCAGTTCGGGTCGTTCTCCAGGTGGTCGACAAACGCGGCACCGAGGCCGCCCGTGGCGCCGATGACCACAGCGCGATAGGGTATCTGCAGGGATTCCATGCAGCGTAGGACCATTACGCTTGCGATTGATTCCGGGGCGGCACCTCGGTTAGGGAAACACTGACTAATGTACACACTCGCGTTGATACCCCAGGTTTTCCGAGACAAGGCGTGTCGTGCAGCGGGTAGTGGTTCTACCCGCAAGCGGCGCAACGCAGGATCGGGGAACCTGGGGTGCCAACCCCACAAGCCATTGCAAAGCAGGGGCTCGGCCGCTTTTGCGTGGGAACGGCGTTGCGGTTCCCTTGTGCAGAATGACTGCACGGCAGTCACCACGCCTTGTTCGCACGCAAAAGCGACTCGAGCGCGAGTGTGTACATTAATCAGTGTTTCCCTAGTGTCCTTTAACAAAAGTTCATCGACTCCGTGACTGTCCCCCTGTATCCTGATAACAGGCACTCGGGAGGCGACCGGAATGGGACGACCGATCAAGACGTTGACGATCAGTGAAGCCGAACGCGACGAGCTCGAGAGCTGGCTGCGGCGGCGCCAGATGCCCGCGGCGGAACAACAGCGCGCGCGCATGATTCTGCTGAGCACGCGAGGCCTGAAGGCTTCGGAGATTGGCGCGCGGGTTGGCGTCTCGGCGGAGACGGTGAGCAAGTGGCGCAAGCGCTTCGAGCAGGCACGCATCGGAGGGCTCACGGATGCCCCGAGAAGCGGACGTCCCCGTACGATCGATGACGACAAGGTGACCGAAGTCATCAACAAGACGCTGCAGTCGAAGCCGGATAACGCGACGCACTGGTCGACCACGCTGATGGCCAAGGAGACCGGGCTCAATGCGATGGCCATCAGCCGGATTTGGCGGGCCTTCGGTCTCAAGCCGCATCGGCTCGAGACCTTCAAGTTGTCCACGGATCCGCACTTCGTGGCCAAGGTGCACGATATCGTGGGCCTGTACATGCACCCACCGGACCGCGCCCTGGTGCTGTGCGTCGACGAAAAGAGCCAGATCCAGGCCCTGAACCGGTCCCAGCCGGCGTTGCCGTTGTCGTTCGGCCATCCCGAGACCCGCACCCATGACTACCTGCGCCATGGCACGACCACCCTGTTCGCGGCACTGGATGTGGCCACCGGCGAGGTCATCGGCAAACTCCATAGAAGGCATCGCGCCAAGGAGTTCCTGGCGTTTCTCAACGAGATCGATCGCCAGGTCCCCGACGATCTCGACGTCCACCTCATCCTGGACAACTACGGCACCCACAAGACCGAAAAGGTTCGGGCCTGGTTCGCTGCACGACCGCGCTACCACGTGCACTTCACGCCGACCTCGGCGTCCTGGATCAACCTGGTCGAACGCTTCTTCGCGCTCATCTCGCAGCGCTGGATCAAGCGTCAATCGCATCGCAGTACTCGCGAACTCGAAGACTCCATCCGCGAATACCTGAAGACGTACAACGATGAGCCTCGACCGTTCATCTGGCGCAAAACAGCCGATCAAATTATCGCGTCGATCGCCCGTCTAACCGATCGCCTCGATAAAAATACGAACTTTTGTTAAAGGA